>JAYSUN010000025.1:0-6638 GCA_043719045.1 Hyphomicrobiaceae bacterium
CCGAACAAGCCCTTCAGCTCGATCGACTTGGTTTCCAGTGTCTTTAAGGATGTCTGGACAGCCGCGAGATCAAACGGGATTTCGCCCTTCATCATTTTACCTGGTGCGCCCATGGCGCCGCCCATGGCCTTGAGGGCCGCTTGTCGGGCTTCAATACCAGCAACATTCTGGGCGTAGACAGCGGTGGCGCCGACGGCAACTGCGGCGATTGCCGCAACAATTCGAAGCATAGATGTCTCCATGGATGGGTAAGAAGCTGTGTGATGAATTGCGGCCGCCAGTGTTTTCACACGCACTTCTCCGCATCGACCCCGAGAAGAGCGCACAGGCTTCATCACGCTCCCGCGACAAAATAGCGGATGCGCCGGACAAGTAAATGTCGCTTTGGATGTTTCTGGCGCACTTTTTTTTGATCTCGATCACACCTCGGCGTGGAATAAAGTGCCGGCGACCGTCGTCATACATCGGAGAGGCCAAAGAGCGTCGCATGGAACAAGCCAAACATGCCATCGCTGCCGAAATACCCCGCCTGCGTCGGTATGCCCGGGCGTTGAGTGGGTCGGACTTGGAGGCTGATGACCTGGTCCAAGAGACCTTGACCCGCGCCCTGACACATATCGAACAATGGCAAACCGACGAGAGCCCGCGGAAGTGGCTGTTTTCAATATTGCACAACCACTTCATCGATGGGGTGCGTCGGACGTCGCGCCGGCCCTTGCATCTGAGTATCGACGCCGGTGATGCCGTGGTCATCGACGTCGGGGGTGACGCGGGTCTGCGCCATGATTTGGATCAGGGATTGCAAGGGCTATCCGAGGATCAGAGGCAGGTTCTGCTTTTGATCGGACTTGAAGGGCTGAGTTACGCCGAAACGGCCGATCAGTTGAATATTCCGATCGGGACTGTGATGTCGCGATTGGCCCGGGCGCGGGATCGGCTGCGGGTCCTGATGGGCTGTGATATCAGCGAGGTAGATGTGGTGATCCACGCGAGTGTGCCCGCCGAGCAGGTGGCCTCATGACACCATCGACAGCCAAAACAGCCACTGGCTTCACCGAAATCAACCAGGACCTGCATGCGTATGTCGACGGCGAACTGCCAATCGAACGCGTGCCGCTTGTCGAAGCGCGGATGCTGGCCGATCCTCAGGCCCGCGTGCTGGTCAAGGCTCTGCATGTCCAGCGCGCTGCGCTTCAAAATCACTATAAGTTAGCGAGCGATTGTCCGCGAACGCGGGCGTTGTTGGCGCTGGTGGAGCGTTGGCCTGGGGACGGGATCGAGCGAGCCCCATGCGGCTGACACCGGTCGGCTTGGTCTGACACCGGTCTGCGCCTTGGCTGAAATCCAAGTTGGAGAATTGCCGGCGGCTGACGTAGCGGCTGGTCAGACCGGATAAAACCCGCTATAGGCCGCGGCTCAGCCGCTAACAGGCCGCGCCGTGACAGGGGTGGCCCGCCTAGATGGCCGTATCCATTCATTCGCTTTAGGTTGTCCGGCCGCGTTGCCGCGGGTCCCGAGAGAGCGCTCGGTTCCAACGTCCAGCACCCCGGCCGCATGGGAGATCAGACTGTGGCAGTACCCAAAGGTAAAGTGTCGCGCATGAAGCGCGGTTTTCGTCGTTCAGCTGACGCGCTGAAATCGCCGACCTATGTCGAGGACAAGGATTCGGGCGAACTTCGCCGTCCGCACCACATCGATCTGAAGTCCGGCAAGTACCGTGGCAAACAGATTCTCGAGCCCAAGAACGACGTTTGAGCCGACGTCGCCAGCACGCGCATTGGATCGCAGGCTTACACTGCCGGCAGATGTGTGCCGTATTTGCGCCTGCTAGCTCTGGTTAATCAAATGCGCCATAGTGTTCGGGCTGAGTGCGCGTGCCGATCGACACAGTGCGTTCAAGTCGAGTTCCGCATGCCGAGTTCCGAATGAACCTTGGGAGGGGTCTCCATATGTCTCTGCGCGTCATTCCACTGCTCGTTATCCCGTTCATCCTCTATAATGTGATCGCCATGCTTGGCGGCGGCAAGGAAGCCGATGCGATCTTCCGCGAACCACTGTTCAGCTTCACCATGATCAGCGGTGGGCGCTGGAGTTTTTCGTGGGGTGACCTGCTGATCCTCATTACCATGCTGTTGCTGTTCGTTGAGTTGATCAAAGCGACGTTCACATCGACCAGTTCAATGATTGATCACGGCCTGTCGATGTTGGTTTTCATCGCCTGCCTGATCGAGTTCATCGTCGCCAGACAAGCCGCGACGTCAGTGTTTTTCTTCATCATGACCGCCATTCTGATCGATGTCGTCGCCGGCTTCTCGATCGGTATGCGCACGGCTCGGCGTGACTTGAACATCGGCACGGACAGCTGATCAAGCGTCTTGGTCATGGAACTGAGGGGCGGCGGCGAGCGAAAGCTTTGTCGCCGCGTTTCGTTTGTCAGGCCGAATCACATTAGGTTCGTGGCTGGATGCATACGCTCTGGCATTTCCGGCTTTGTCCCCACTCGCGCGCCGTCCGCTTGGCGCTGAGCGAGGTTGGCTTTGCCTTTGTGCTGCAAGAAGAGCGGCCATGGGAATGGCGACGTGAGTTCTTGGCGCTCAATCCAGCTGGTGAATTGCCAGTTCTGGCGTTGTCGGATGGTCCCGTGATTGCGGGCGCATATGCGATTTCCGAATTCGTGGCCGAAGAACTGGCGATCAATCCTGCCGCCTCGACAACGCCCGCCGGAATATCGGCTGCAGTCTTGTTTCCCGGCCATCGCGAAAACCGTGCCGAAGTGCGCCGCTTGGTGGATTGGTTCCTGGGGAAGCTGCACCGGGAAGTCACGCGCGATATCGTGCAAGAGAAGGTCTACGCCCAATATACGCATGGGCCTGGGTACGTGCCTGACCCCGAGTTTTTGCAGGCGTGTCGGGCTAACCTGCGCTATCATATGAATTACATTGGATTTTTAGCCTATCAGCGGCGTTGGTTGGCCGGTGACACTTTGAGTTTCGCCGACTTTGCCGCGGCGGCCCAGCTTTCGTGCCTTGACTACCTGGGCGAGGTTCCGTGGTCCGAACATCCGGCCGCCAAGGATTGGTATGCACGGATCAAGTCGCGACCCGCCCTGCGGCCTCTGCTCAACGAACGGGTTCCAGGCACGCCGCCGCCCCTGCACTATACCAATTTGGATTTCTGAGGTGTTGCCTGAACCATAGGCCGCATTGCGGGCTTGGGTCGCCTATGTCATCACGCGCTCAAGAGTAGGCGGGATGCCGCCCGATGCGAGCACTGTGATGTCCGACGTCAGCTATCAACAGGCCGATGCGAAAGCCGCCCCTTTAGGTGGGGACGTCGCTGATTTCTGGGCGTTGATGAAGCCACGCGTCATGTCGCTGGTGATCTTTACGGCCCTCGTTGGCATCGTTGCGGCCCCGGGCCATATCCATCCTGGTTTGGGCTTCATTGCGCTGTTGTGCATCGCCGTTGGCGCGGGTGCGTCGGGTGCCTTGAATATGTGGTACGATGCCGATATCGACGCCAATATGCAACGCACGGCTGCCCGCCCGATCCCGCGTGGCCGCATTACCGAAGGCGAAGCGCTGGGCTTTGGCGTCGTGCTGTCGATTGCCTCGGTCGTGACATTGGCTGTGTTGGTCAATCTCGTGGCCGGCGCATTGCTCGCCCTCACCATCGCATTTTACATCTTTGTCTACACCATGTGGCTGAAGCGTCGGACGCCCCAAAATATTGTCATCGGCGGTGCGGCCGGTGCTTTCCCACCCATGGTTGGTTGGGCGTCGGTCACCGGGTCGGTGTCGCTCGACGCGGCTCTGTTGTTCGCCATCATCTTCATGTGGACGCCACCACATTTCTGGGCGCTCGCCCTGTATCGGTGTCGCGACTATGAGCGCGTCGGCGTGCCGATGTTGCCGGTGGTTGCGGGCCCCGATGAAACCCGCCGCCAGATCTGGATTTATTCGGTGCTGTTGGTGCCACTGGCCATGCTTCCAGCCGCCACCGGATTGGGCGGGCGGGCTTATCTGATTGCGTCAGCTCTTCTCGGCGTTGGTTTCCTTGGTCTGGCCTGGAAGGTCTATCGCGTCCGTGACGGCCGTGATGCCGACACCCATGCGAAGCGGCTATTCGGCTATTCGATCCTGTATCTGTTTCTGCTGTTCGCCGTCATCCTGGTTGAGCGGTTGGCCGCAATGGTGCTGGCATGACCAAGGAACGCAAACCGATGGCGGGCCTGGGCGCGTTTCCGCGTTGGGTGATCTTGGCTGTAGGTTCGGTAATTTGGCTGGCGGCATGGTTTGCCAAGTTGCCGAAATGGATGGCGACACTCACGGCCGTTGCGGTCGGCCTTGTCTGGATGTTCGACAATTACATTCGCACCAGCGCCGGTCTCTCCGAAGCCAAACGACGTGAGCGGACCCGCAATCTCGCTATTGCTTTGGCACTTGCGGCACTGGTCACGCTCTTCTACGCCGCCACGATTATTCGCCTCGGTCCCAACGCCTTGAACCGGCCTACCTATTGAGTTGCCGATCTGTTACGTTGCCCGACTGTCAAGCTGAAAACCACGGCCTGGATCGGGAACGGCGCTGGACGACCGCTGGATGGCATGAGAGCGTTTGCCACCAAAGTGGCGTTCGGTTTGATGTAGAAAATGCCATGAACAAAGGACGAGTGCGCTTTCCTTTAATCCAGATCATGTGGGAAGCGCTCTAGGGACGAGCTATGCCGCAATTCCAGACCCGCCGTCGCGTCGCGTTTACGCCCGAACAGATGTACGCGCTGGTGGCCGACGTCGAGCGCTATCCGGAATTCCTGCCGCTGTGCGATGGCTTGCGGATGCTGTCGCGGACCCCGCAGGGGACCGGCGAACTCCTGCTCACCGAAATGACCGTCGGTTACATGTCCCTCCAGGAGCGCTTCACCAGCCGCGTGACGCTCGATCCGGATCGGCCGTTCGTACTTGCCGTGGCCACAGATGGTCCCTTCCATCGGATGGAAAATCGCTGGAGCTTTTTGTCGGCCGCGGGCGGCTGCGATGTCGATTTCTACATCAACTATGAATTCAGGAACGTGATGCTGCAAATGCTTGTCGGCTCGATGTTCGATCACGCCTTCCGCCGTTTCACCGAAGCATTCGAGGCGCGCGCGCAGCGCATCTATGGTGGCATGATCTGAGCCATGCCGGGTCATTGCCGAGCCGTATGTTCGGTGGCTTGGCGTCAGACCAGCTCGCAGCAATTTTGGCTCGTTTTTCGACGGCTGAGGGCTGGTACTCACTGTGCTTTGTGCGCGGCCACTCGACCAGCCCCGCGCGCATGCCAATCAACGCAAATCTATCTTTGTGGGTTTAACATCAGACCGACGCGCGGACACACCTAGTGGCCCGTCGCGCCAAAATTGTTGAATGGCCGCGACGTCTTTTAATTTTGGCGCGACATGAGGGCCACGAGCAAAATCATTGGTTTGGTATGGCGTTCATCGCGCCTTGGTTGATACCAGTCAAGCCGGAACACCGATCAACCAAGGCGCGACGCCACACTCGGGCACTCCACCCACGCGCATACTGCCGAGCGGATCATGTGGGTCATATCCTTCAAGTATGAAATTTTAGGCTTGAACTAAATCTGTGGGTCGTGCCATGCTCCGCCTCGAAGCAATCGAAGGTGCAAGCCATGCGTGTTGCCTGTCTCGGCGGCGGCCCTGCCGGCCTCTACCATGCGATCTCGATGAAGCGACGCGATGCGACGCATGAGGTCGTCGTCGTCGAGCGCAACCGACCTTACGATACCTTTGGCTGGGGTGTTGTCTTGTCGGATGAGACACTCGACAATCTTGCGCGCAATGACGCTGAAAGTGCCGCCGAGATCCGTCGTCATTTTGCTTATTGGGATGACATCGCCGTTCACTATCGCGGCACAGTCCAGCGCTCGAGCGGCCACGGCTTCTGTGGGATTGGTCGACGCAAGCTGTTGAACATTCTCCAGGACCGCGCGCGCGCCCTTGGGGTCAAGCTGCTGTTCGAAACCGAGATCGAAACTGCGGAGCCCTACCGCGACTTCGATGTGGTGGTCGCAGCCGACGGCATGAACTCAAAAATCCGCGCCGCAAACGCTGCCGTGTTCAAGCCCGACATCGACGTTCGCGCCTGCAAGTACATTTGGCTCGGGACCAAACAGTCTTTCGCCGACGCCTTCACATTCATCTTCGAGTCTACGCCTTCAGGCTGGATCTGGGTGCACGCCTATCAATTCGAACCAGAAACGGCGACGTTTATTGTCGAGTGCTCGGCGGCGACATGGCGTGGTCTTGGCTTCGATCACATGGGTCAAGACGCGACGCTCGCGGCATGTGAGCGCATTTTTGCCAAGTACCTGGGTGGCCACGCCTTGGCAACAAACGCGCGGCATCTGCGCGGCTCCGCATGGCTGGAGTTCAATCGCGTCCTGTGCGAGCGCTGGAGCCACGGCAATACCGTGTTGATGGGTGATGCTGCCGCGACCGCGCATTTCTCGATTGGCTCGGGCACGAAGCTGGCGTTGGAAAGCGCAATTTCATTGGCTGATCGACTGCACAGCGAACCAACCCGTGAGGCGGCATTTGCGCGTTATGAAGCCGACCGGCGCGTTGAGGTGCTCCGT
>JAYSUN010000241.1:0-14620 GCA_043719045.1 Hyphomicrobiaceae bacterium
TCAGGAATGAAATCATGGCCGCTGCCAGAGCATCGACATCATCTGGGGGCACGCGACAGCCATTGACGCGCTCATCGACTGTGTCACGACTGCCAGCCACATCTGTCGTAATGATTGGGCGCCCGGCAGCCAGGCCCGCAAGCAGACCGGGGTTCAGCCCATCTGCCGGCGATGCGTGCACCACAACGTGTGCGGCGGCAATCGCTGCACCAAGTTCGCCGGCCCCACCGTCGCTTGAATGAGCCGTGATGTGATGAAACACCGCCGTATCAGAGCGCTTTTTGACGAGCTTCGCGGCCGCAGCAAACATCTCAAAGGCTGCCCGGTCATCGGGCCGCGACACGAGCGTAAAGACAAACCCGCTAGCAAGTGCAGGTAGCGGTTGAACCAGATCGCGTTCGGGTGAAATACCGGCCGTCGGTGCAACCGTCACGGTGATCTGCGGCGGCAACCAGTCCGACCCAAGCAGTGCTCTGCGATCCTCGGGGGTCTCCACAACGATCGCGGTTGCCTTCGCCAAGGCCAAGCGCAAGGCTTTGTCTCGTGGACCGTGGCCCGCATCCGTGGGCAGGCGTGACAGCATTGGCACTAAACGGGCGACACCGGCACGTTCTGCAGCAGCGGTCACGATCGGTAGAATGTCCGCATCACACATTGCAACCGTGTGCGGTGCGTAGACCTTCAAATGGTCGGTCAAATTTCGTCTTTGACTGTAAGCTGCGAATGGGTTGAAGCCGACCGGCTCCAGCTGCACTGGCAGGTAGCCCGCTCCAAGTCTCTCAAGCAGCGCGCGTGTTTCGGCTCGAAACTCTGGCGCCAGGCACAGCACTTTGTGACGCCGCCGCAGCGCCTCAGCAATCAGTGGTGCGCGCAAGTCTGAAAAGGCCCGGGCATCGGCTGCGGCCAGGACCAGTCGTTTCGTGCCGGTGGCCGGGTTTTGCATTCAATGGACAGTCCTTGCCTGAGGCGACGTCGAGGCATAGCCGAGCGAATCACGTCCTGCCAAGCCATCTTCGGTCGCAGCTGTGGTGTTGCGGTACCCCTCGACGGTATGCTGTAGAATTTCATGGGCGCGCAAAATCTGGCCGTTGGTCATGGCCGCGCGCAGATTGGTCAGCTCAGCTTCCAGCTTAGCCATGCCGAGCATCGGCTCCCGCGACGTCTGAATACGCGGATGTTCCGTGCTGCTGGTATCTTGGCCGATCAAGAGCTCCTCCCGCATTTTTTCGCCGGAACGCAAGCCGATATACTCGATGGCGATATCGCCGTCCGGCGTGTCTCGATCTCGCACTTTCAGTCCTGAAAGGCGGATCATAGAACGGGCCAGATCATTGATCCTGACTGGTTCGCCCATGTCCAAAACGAAGACTTCGCCCCCCGTGGCCATGGCGCCAGCTTGGATCACCAGCGACGCTGCTTCTGGAATCGACATGAAGTAGCGAATGATATCCGGATGCGTGACGGTCACAGGGCCACCGGCTGCGATCTGGTGGCGGAAACGACGCACGACGGAGCCGGAGCTGTCGAGCACATTACCGAAACGAACAATGGTGAACACCGTCGCCGATTTCCCCTCGGCCGCCAGGGCCTGCAGGCAGAGTTCAGACAAGCGCTTGCTCGCACCCATGACGTTGGTTGGACGGACAGCCTTGTCTGTCGAGATCAAGACGAAGCGCTCGACACCATGTTTCATTGCCGACTTTGCCAACACGACGGTGCCGAAAGTATTGTTTTCCAAACCTTGCAGCATGTTGCGCTCAAGCAGCGGGACGTGTTTGTAGGCGGCTGCATGATAAATGGTTTGAACGTCGTGATTGGCCAGGGTCTCGTCAACAAGACTATGACTCAAGACCGAACCAAGGATCGGGATAAGTTCGAAATCGGGCTCGATCAGTGATATGGTCGTCGCACTCGTCCGCATTGCTGATACGACCGATTGCAGCTGGCTTTCAATTTCGTAAAGCGCATTCTCTGAGGCATCCAGCACGATCAATTTCTTCGGCTTGCACCGGATAATCTGTCGACACAGCTCGGATCCGATAGACCCGCCTGCTCCAGTGACCAGGACGATCCTGCCCGCCACGTTCCGATTGAGAAGCGCAAGATTCGGCGGTACCGCTTCACGCCCGAGTAGGTCCGCCGCCTCGACAGGACGCAAGTCACTGACTGTCACGCGTCCTGAGGCGATGTCGTCCAGCGGAGGCAGCGTCCGAATCGTGACGTTCAGATGTTCGAGCTCTTGCAAGACGCTGACGCGTTCTTGCCTCGCATCGTGCGGCAACGCAATCACCACCTCTTTGACACCGTGGCGCTCAATCAGACCCGCCAATCGTTCAGGACGATAGACCTTGTAGCCGCCGACGTATTGACCCCACAAAGTGACCGTCCGATCGACAAAACCGATGGGTAAGTAGCGGTCCGAGCGTTCGAGAGCATTGGACAAATGGAGACCGGGCTCACTTGCACCATAGACAATGACAGGGATGCGATTGTGTTCGGGTCGGCCAAGCATTTCAACGCCAGCAGCCTTCAGCAACCAACCTGCGATTTGCCGGCTCCCCCAGACGCCCATGCAGCCGGATGCTGCGTAGATGAACAAAGCCATGCGGGGAACCCCAGCTTGCCCGCTGAGCAGTACAACAAAGGCCCAGAGCAGCGTGGCGAGTCCGACAGAAATCGCAATCAGATTGATGGATCGCCCACTCATGTAGCGGGTGACAATCCGGTACAAACCGCTGCTGAAAAAAGTCGTGACGCCGATGATTGGAGCCAGTGCCATCAGCGCCGCTAACTCCCACGTCGGCGGGATGAAGGCCTCACCGTAACGAATGCTGAAGCCAAGCCACAAGCAAAATGCCAAAATAACGAGGTCGTTAATGACCAACAGCGTGCGCTTGGTATAGCGGCCAAGCCCCGCCAACTGCGCCAATTGCGCTCGCACAGGCAACAAGAGCGCCACCGCATTGGACGGCTTCCTTTTAGAAAAATCGATCATGCTTCGACATTTCCCCACACCAGCCGAATCGGGATATCTGAGGTGCAATTGCAGGACCGCAATTGCGATTCAAACTACGTTGCAATTTATTGTTCCACTTGTGCAATTTAATTGAAACAAAGTCTTCTTGAAAGCAGCCGCGGACCAGATACTGGCGTCGCCCAACCAGCGGGTGCTCGGATTAATGGATGCCTATGCCACTTGCAAGCTCATCCGATGGGGCAAAACATGGCATGTTGACGACATGAAACATGCGACTTGCGCACGCTGTTGCACGGGTCTTGCTGCCACCGAACATCAAGTCTTATAGCTGATCCATGATGACCGCCGTTTTGCCAGCAATATCAAAGGCGCAGCGTTCAGGAGCCGCCAAAGGACCGGCTGACAGGACAAGAAAGACCGTGCGGTATCGACTGGCCCAGAATTCATGATCGACCTGCCAGAGACCGACAGCATGTCGCCGGTCACCGATGATCAGGCGCATGTCATGCGGGCGCGACCACGGCATCGCGGTCGCCTGCAGGCCGGCGAGCGGCTTCACTTTCTGGCACGCCTCGATGGCTTGGCTGCTATAGGCCAGGACCATCGCATCCCGTGTCGCCGCGCGTTGCAAGTATTCGACAATACCGATTTTGGCTGCTGCCATCAGGGCCAAAAGGAGAGCCGCGGACTTAATAGGTCTTTTGGGCATCATCGGTCGCAACGAGGGGCGCAATTGGAGCAACATGCAGGACGCACTCCGTGGCGGAGTGATGCTTCACTGTCCCCTGGCAGGGTTAACAAATCCTTGCGCCTTGCGGCCGGCGTCAACCGACGATGCCAAATTCACTGAACGGGATGAAAGCGACGCGGTGGCCCTTGCGGACGTGCGGCACGTCTTCAGGAATTTCGATCAAACCGTTTGCAGCGCGCAAGCCGGAGATCAGTCCAGAACCGTCACGGTTGAACTTATCGACTACCATGCTGCCATTGGCATTGCTCGAGAGAATCCCGCGCCAGAATTCGCGTCGGCCGGTTTTACGGTCAGCAAAGTCAAAGGCTGCCGGCACGGAGTAGCGCCGTGGCTCGGGCCAGCGCGCGCCCCCCATACGCCTCAGCAGCGGCCATGCGTACATCAGGAAACACACGAACACGGCGACTGGATTGCCTGGCAGGCCGAGTGTCACGCAATCCCCGATCTGGCCAAACGCCATCGGCCGCCCTGGCTTGATGGCGAGTTGCCACAGATGTCGTTTGCCGAGCGCATCAAGGGCTGCGATCATGTGGTCCTCCTCGCCCCGGCTGGCCCCGCCCGAGGTGAGGATCAAGTCACAGCGCCCCGCCGCGGCTTGCAGCATGGCGTGAAGGGCCGCGGGTTCATCCGGAGCCACACCGAGATCGAGAGGCGTCGCACCGGCACTGGCAATGAGACCCGTCAGCATCGGCATGTTGGCATCGTAGACTTGGCCCTCAGTCAACGGTTGGCCAGGGCGGACAACTTCGTCGCCCGACGACAAAACGCCGACGGTGAGGCGCTTAAAGACCGGCACACAAGACATGCCGATGGAGGCAAGCCCAGCCAAGTCCTGCGGGCGGATGGGGTGTCCGACATCCATCAGCGTCGTGCCGGCTGCCACATCTTCACCGGCCTGCCGCACATTCGCGCCGCTCTTCAGCCCGGCTGGAATGGAGACGTGGCCCGGGCCGACCTCGCAGTCCTCCTGCATGACCACCGTATCATGGCCCGTTGGTATGATGGCGCCGGTGAAAATGCGTGCGGCCGCGTTCGGTGGCATGGCGGCTTTGGTTGCGTGTCCGGCTGCAATGCGGGCGGCGATCGCGAATGCGCCGCCTTGGCTTTGATCATAGTCGCATGCGGCAAAGCTATAGCCGTCGACCGCTGCGTTGGTGTGCAACGGCACGGGCCGGTCCGCCCGCGCAGGCTGCGCCAAAATCCGGCCCGATGCTGCAACCAAAGCAACCGTCTCGATGCCCGCCACCGGACCGATCCGTGCTCGCAGGATATCCAGAGCCTCGGCATGTTTCAGCCGATCCTGGTCATGAAGAAAGCAATCATCCAGCAACTTGCGAGTCATGGGTGAGCGTCTAGCATGAAACTCCGCCCTAATCTGCGACGTCTCAAATCGGATATTTGACCAGGGCTTGAACGGCGGCCAGATCATAGATCTTATCACCCAGCAATCCGGCGGTGATGCCGATCTCCAGGTGGATATCCCGGCTGGCAAAGGGATCGCGCGGGCTCAGCTTGTGGTCGACGACCAAGCGCGACAGCAGCAAACGCGTAGCGTCGCCGCGGTGGGCATAAATGCGGTCGGCGTCCCAGGCGAGGGTCACGGCGCTGGCGACATGGTACAGCAGGCTGGTGGCACCGCGGGCTTCAGCCTCGAATTCGCCGTGCCGTGCGACGCCTTGCGCATGCTCGATGGCGCGGTCGACCGAGCGTTTCAGGTAATCGGCATAGGTGACCGGCAAGATGCGTGTGTCGGCGATGCGGGCGTGCAAGTCGGCTGCAAGGGCTGCATCCGCGCTGTGGCGCCTGACCGCGCGTGTGATCGCATCCAAGGCGACGATGTTGCTGGTGCCCTCCCAGATCGAGCCGAGGTGGGCGTCGCGCAGCAACCGTGCGGGCGCGAATTCCTCGATGTAACCGACGCCACCCCGGAACTCGACAGCATCGCCGCAGACTTTCCGGGCGTCGCGTGTCGCACGGAATTTCAGCACCGGTGTCAAAATCCGCAACAGGGCCGCCGCATCCTGACTGCCGTGCACCTCCGCGCGGTCGAGTGCGTCCGCTGTCACAAAACACAGTGATAGCGCCTGTTCCATCGGCAGGTGCATTTTCATCAATTGCCTGCGCGCGAGTGGCAGACTGAGCACCGTCTTGCCAAAGGCCTTGCGGTTGCGTGCGACTTGATACGCATCGTGCAATGCGCGTCGCATCAACGCCGTTGATTTCACCGCGTTGGATAGCCGCGACCAGTTGACCATCTCGGCCATCTGGACGAAGCCGCGCTCGATATTGCCGACAGCATAAGCGATCGCGCCCTCGAAGTTGATCTCGCCCGAGGCCATCGAACGCGTGCCGAGCTTGTCTTTCAGACGCACAATTCGATAGGCGTTGGGTGAGCCGTCCTCAAGCCATCGCGGCACCAAAAACAGGCCAACGCCACGTGTGCCTGAGGGCGCGCCTTCAGGCCGGGCCAGCACCATCGCAACCGGGGCGTCGGCATTGGAGCAGAACCACTTCTCACCATACAACCGCCAGTCGTCACCATGCTTGCGCGCCGTTGTCGTCAGGCTGCCGACGTCCGAGCCGCCCTCTTTCTCGGTCATGAATTGTGCGCCCTGCGTCAGGCGGCTCATATCGGTGGTGGTCAATCCGCCCAGATACTTTGCCTTCAAGGCGTCATTGCCAAAGCGCGACAACAACATCGCGGCGCCATCGGTCACGTTGATCGGACAGCCGAGGCCAAACTCCGCCTGATTGAACAGGTACGTGAAAGCGTGTTTGGCGGCAGCCGGATAGGTTTCGGGCCAACCGAGAATGCCCGTGGCGTGGGACATGGCGTGGATACCGAACTCGCCAAACGCAACGCGCTCAAGCTCGCGATAGGCTGGATGATACTCGATGGATTGAACATCGCGGCCGAAGCGGTCACGATGATGCAAGATGGGTGTATATTGATCCGCCAGGCGCGCGCAGCTATCCAGTTGATCCCCAGCCAACGCGCCCAAACGGTCCAGATGCGGGGTCAGATGCGCGACGAGCTTGGGCTGCAAATGGACGTGCAGCAGATCCTGCAGCGACTGATCCGCGCGATAGAAATTCAAGCCGGTTGTGTCCGGCGCGATGGCATTGGTTTTTGTGGCTGAAGTCATCGATCGCTTCACGCCCCGTATTTGAACACCGTCTCACCCGCGACCAGCGTTTGCAAGACACGGCCTTGCATCTTGCTTTCATCGAACGGCGAGTTCTTCGAGCGCGACTTCAGTTGGGCTTTGTCGACGACCCAGGGCTGACCCAGGTCGACCACGATCAGATCCGCTGGCGCGCCCTTTTCGAGTTTGCCGCCGGGCAAGCCGAGGAGCTTTGCCGGATTGATAGTCATGGCTTTGAGCAATGGCAACAAACCGATTTCATCGGCATGGAACAAGCGCAGCGCCGCGGCGAGCAGAGTCTCCAGACCAATGGCACCATCAGCGGCCTCCGCAAAAGGGTGCCGCTTCTGATCGACATCTTGCGGATCGTGCGACGAGACGATGACGTCAATATCGCCACTGGCGATGCCCCGAACCATGGCCACTCGGTCATTTTCAGCCCTGAGCGGCGGGCGCACCTTCAAAAAGGTGCGATACGATCCGATATCGTTTTCATTCAGTGTCAGGTGATTGATCGAGACACCACAGGTGACGCGCAATTTCTGCTGCTTCGCCTGTTGGATGGCATGGAGACTTTCAGCGCAGGTGATGTTCGACGCGTGATAGCGCCCGCCGGTCATCTCGACGAGGCGGACATCACGCTCAACCACGATGGTTTCTGCCAGTTTGTGGACTCCCGGCAAGCCTAAGCGCGTGGCGACTTCGCCTGAGTTCATGGCGCTGCCCTTAGACAGGTCGGGGTCCTCGGTATGATGGACGAGCAGGGCGTCAAAATCTTTACTATAGAGCAGGCATTGCCGCATCGTTCGGGTGTTTTTGATGGAGGTCTTGCCATTCGTGAATGCAACCGCGCCGGCACGCTGCAGCAGACCGAACTCGGTCATGTCTTCGCCCTCAAGACCGCGCGTCATCGCCGCCATGACTTGGACATTGACAGGCGAGTTATCGCGAGCGCGGCGCTGAATGAAGTCGACCAGTGCGACCTGATCGATGACCGGCTTGGTGTCGGGCATGACGACGATGGTGGTGACGCCACCTGCCGCCGCTGCCCGGCTCGCGGTTTTTAGGGTTTCGCGATGTTCCTGGCCGGGTTCACCGGTAAACACCTGCATGTCGATCAAGCCGGGGCACAACACGTGGCCACCGCAGTCAACCACGCTCGCGCCCGCTGGCGCATTGCGGCGCAAATGCCCGCCAATGTCTGCGATTTCGTGACCGACAACCAGCAGGCCGCCAGGTTCGTCGCGGCCTGACGCAGGGTCGATCAGCCGAGCGTTCAGAAACGCGGTGACCTGACCAGGCGCCGGTGCAGGCGGTTGTTTACGCATTGATGGTCTCCACTTTTCCCGCCCGATGGTCGAGAGGCGGGATGCAGGTTAGGTCGCGGCAAGAGGCAGCCTTGAGGGCGAAACGCCTGTCTCAAATAGCCGTGCGGACCGAGGCCGCCTCCGTCGTAACCGATCAGGTCAAAGATCCGACTCTCACTGGTTCGGCAATTGCCGAGCGAGAGCCTCGAGCACAGCCATGCGCACCGCGACACCCATTTCCACTTGGTCGCGAATGACGCTGCGCGAGTGGTCGGCAATCGTCGACGCAATTTCAACGCCCCGGTTCATTGGACCCGGGTGCATGATCAGCGCGTCGGGCTTGGCCCGCTCCAGCTTCTCCTGGTCCAGACCGAAGAAGTGATAGTACTCCCTTGTCGACGGCACATAGCCACCTTGCATCCGCTCTCGCTGAAGGCGCAGCATCATCACGATGTCTGCGCCCTCAAGGCCCTTGTTCATGTCGGTAAAGACTTCGACGCCTAGACGATCAGCGTTCGACGGCAGCAAGGTCGAGGGCGCAATAATACGGACGCGCGCACCCATCGTGTTGAGAACGTCAATGTTGGAACGGGCGACACGCGAATGCAGGACGTCACCGCAAATCGCGACTGTCAAACCGCCAATCCGGCCCTTGGCGCGGCGAATGGTCAATGCGTCCAACAGCGCTTGTGTCGGATGCTGATGTGCGCCATCGCCGGCATTGATGACCGAACAATCGACCTTCTGGGCGAGGAGTTCGACCGCGCCGGCCGCGTGGTGGCGCACCACCAGGATGTCCGGGCGCATCGCGTTCAATGTCATGGCGGTGTCGATCAAGGTTTCGCCTTTTGACACCGAGCTGGTTGCGACGTTCATATTCATAACGTCGGCACCGAGCCGTTTGCCCGCCAATTCAAACGAACTCTGAGTGCGGGTGGAGGGTTCGAAAAACAGATTAATGAGGGTTCGACCGCGCAGAACATCGGTCTTTTTCATCACCTGTTTATTCTGTTCGGCGGCCTTGTCCGCTAGATCCAACAAGGCATTGATTTCGCCAATAGTTAACCTTTCGCAGGTCAACAAATGGCGGCGCGCGAAGATCGCTGGAAGGGCTTTGACTTGGGTCATTAAAGTCAGTCGCTTACGCTTGTCTTCAGCCCTCCGCAAGAGGGCCGACGCATAAGCTTGTGGAAGTGATGCCGCAGCGCACAAAAAAGTCGGCGGCGGCCGTCGAAATCCGCATCAGACCCTGACCCCAGCAAATCTTGAAAACCACACGTAACCAAAAATCTAAACCATAGTTCCATATGACCAATTCACCTTTGTCCGGACGCACCGTAAACCAGCAAAACGGTGCGCAAGAGACCCGCGCCGCTGACCAACAAGGGTGTAATATGCGTCGTTTTCCTATCGCCGTGGCGCTGGTTTTTGCGGTTGGTTTTGCCATACCCGTGGGCACCGCGACCACGGCTCAGGCCTTTGGGGATACGTGCTACCGTGATGTCACGGCTCGAGGCAGCGTGCAAAGCAGCATGTCGGCTGCGCGCAACTCGGCGATCGCCGCGTGGGAGAGTGCTGTCAGCCGTAAGCATGGTGCGCGCTTTGGCAATTGGTACTATTCTATCGATCGCACCTTCGACTGCTCGTGGAACAATGCGGGCAATCGCATCAAATGCTTAGCTGTTGCCGGGCCTTGCGGCCGCAAGCGCTAAAGCTGGTTATCGCGGTCAACCCTAGGCTGGGGCTGAGACTGCGGTGCTTACGACAGTTCCGCACGCACGATTGCGGCGCCAGCGCTGAGGGCGCAAAGCTTTCCAAACGCAACGTCTCTGGCGAGATACTTCATGCCACAATCGGGGGCCGGGATCAAACGGTCGGCCGGAACATATTTCAGGCCGGCGCGGATCTGCGCGGCCACCGCCTCAGGCGTTTCAACTTGCATATCGCCGAGATCAAGAACCCCGAGCATGACCTTTTTGGGCGCTAGCTCCTTGAGGATGCCCAGGTCAAGTTTCGGCTGCGCCGTCTCGATTGAAATCGTCTCGACGATACTTTCTGCAAGCTCAGCGAGGAATGCATAGCCTGCCGGTTTGGTGCTGCCGGGGACGACGGCTGCATAACCAAAACAAATGTGCACCACCGTCGGTACGGCGATGCCGGCTAAGGCTCGGTTGAGGACCTTCACCGCGTAGCGCTTAGCGGCCTCCGGGTTATTCCGCACCCAGGGCTCATCCAATTGAATGACATCGGCACCAGCGCGCACGAGGTCATGCGCTTCTGCATTGACCGCCTCGGCCATCGCCATGGCCATCGCTTCATCGTCGTTGTAAAATTCGTCCTGGGCTTGCTGTCCCATCGTAAATGGCCCGGGCAGCGTGATTTTTGCCAGTCTGCTGGTGTTGGCGCGCAAGAACTGCATGTCGCGCATCTCGACAGGTTGAGTGCGCCGGATCGAGCCGATGACGCGCGGCACTGGCGTTCGACCAGATCGCCCTTGGACAAAGCCGGGCGGGTCTATGGCGATGCCCTCCAGTGCGGTCGCGAAACGATTGGAGTAGCTCTCGCGTCGCATTTCCCCATCCGTAATGATGTCGATCCCAGCCCGCTCCATGTCACGGATCGCCAGCACGGTGGCATCATCTTGCGCCTGCTCCAAGTGCGGCTCAGCCACCCGCCACATCTCGGTCATGCGGATGCGCGGCACGACCTTTGACAACATGCCGCGATCGACAAGCCAATCCGGCTGCGGGTAGCTGCCGACAACGGTGGTCGGGAGAAGGCGTGGCATCGACATGGCATCGTCACTCAGCTGCTTCGTTCGAGCAGAACGTCTACTCCTGGATCCCCCAGAAGCGCCATATCGAGTTTGCATAGGCTATCCGGGGCCTGAGGGGGATGCCCTGGGCCATCCGGCGACGATGTCATCGTGAGGAACGGTCAGAACCGTTTCAGCAGACGTTCCAGATACTCCAGCTCATTGGCCGGGCGTTGTTGCTCGCTCGAACGTTTGCGCAGCTCTTCCAGGATCTCACGGGCGCGTTGGGCATCGATCTGGTCAGGGACTTTGGTCAATAGGCCAGGATCGGCACCATCCGTATGTGACTGCGGGCGCCCCAACGGATCGAGTTCTGTGGGATTACCGTTTGGGCCACCATTTTCGCGCGCGTTCTGTTGCTGTTGGCGCATCATCTGTTCGGCCATGCTCCGCGCGCCCTGACGCAGCTGATCGAGTGCGCGTTGCTCGGCGTCGGCCGCACCGCGGAGATCACCCTTGCGGAGGGCCTCACGGGCTTCATCCATGGCTTTACCGGCCTCGCCGAATTGCTCCGGTGACTGCACGCCCATACCGGCCATGCCTTGTTGAAGTTTATCCAGGCGGTCACGGAGCGCTTGCTGACGCTCGGCCAAACCTGGGCCGCCCTGCTGCTGGCCGCGCTCACCGTTCTGGCCTTGGCCTTGCTGCTGGCCACGCTCACCGTTTTGGCCTTGGCCTGGCTGGCCGCGTTGGCCGCGCTGGCCTTGACCTTGGCCCTGCTGCTGGCCACGTTGGCCTTGTTGGCCTTGTTGGCCACGCTGACCTTGTTGACCACGTTGTCCCTGCTGCCCCGGCTGGCCCTGTTGCCCAGGTTGCCCTTGCTGCCCCTGCTGGCCTTGCTGGCCGTCTTGGCCGTCGTCCTGGCCATTCTGCGCGTCTTCTTGGAAGGTGTCGTCAAGCAATTGTTGCTCTTGGCCAAGCAATTCGCCCAACTCGTTCATCATCTGGTTCATCTGGCCCTGTTGGCCCTGACCCTGCTGTCCTTGTGCCATTTTACCGGACTGCAGTCGTTCCAGGAGGTCGCGCAACTCAGACAGCATTTGCTGCGCCATGTCCTTGTTGCCGGACCGGGCCATATCTTCAAGATTGCGCATCATCTGTTCGAGGTCGCGCTGAGAGTAGCTTTGCTGGCCTTGTTGCGGTTGGCCGTCCTGCGGATTGTTCTCGGCCTGCCGTTGCAGTTCCTGCATGAATTCAGCCAGCGCCTGACGCAACTCCTGCATCAATTTCTGGATCTCTTCATCAGATGCTCCATCACGCAGCGCTTGTGAAAGCTTGTCTTGAATTTCGCGTAGGTTCCGCTCAGCTTCCGACAAGGAACCGTCTTCGATGCGGAGGGCAATGTTCCACAATTGCTTGACGACGCTGGTGCGGCCCTTGCGAGTCGTATCGTTGGTCAAGCGATAGTAGACCGAGCGCAAACCGAGATAGACTTTCAGATCCTTGATAAAGTCGTCCGGCTCGAGTGTCAGCGCGTCGAGGGCTTTGAGAATCTCTGCACGGTTGCGACTATCTTCAACCAGTTTGCCGCGCTGCTCAATCACGGCGCGAGCGAGAGGCTTGCGGAATTGCCGCGCTGGCAAGATCAAGTTGTAGGGCTCGGACTTACCGGTTTGCCCGGCAAGATCCTTGGCGGCCAACTGGAGGCGCACAGGCAGGCCTGCCCACGGGTGATCTCCGACCTCGTGCAGGCTCATGCCGGTGGCGGATTTCGGATAGGATTGATTGAGGCGCAAAGTCAGTGTCGGCGGTCGGTCCAGTGGCGCGCGGGCACCTTTCTTGACACCTTTTTCGGCTCGGGCCCAAGCGGTGCTCGACGTATCCGCTTTGGTTAGAGCCCGCAGGATCTTGGCTTCGACGGAGGCGACACCATAGTCGTCCTCGACCTTGTAGGGAATCCGCAGCGCGCCACGCAGCGTGCGCTCCGGCTCTTTGGTCAGGCTGGCTGTTGGCGGGTTGTCGGGCGTCACGTTGAACACCCAGGTCGCAACCAGGGTGCCGCCGCTGGTCAAGCGCACAGTACCAGATTTACGCAATTCAGCCTTCAACTCGGCAATCTCATCGACCACCAAAGGAGTTGCGTTCGAGGCATTGGCCGTGCCCGGTGCGGGCGCTGTTGTGATTGCGGTTTTCTTTGCCGCGGCCTGATCATCGGCTGGTTTATCGTCGTCAGCTTTTTTTACTTCAATTTTCTTTGGTGGCTTGCCAGGTTCGGTCAACTCCAGGACCAGAGCTTGCAGGCCGCCCGAGCCGCGCACGATCAGCAGACTCCGCTCGGGCACCTCGACGGCGCCTTTGTCTGCGACTTCCTTCGCGCTGCCGGGGCGGGCGCCATCGGCGAGCATCACGGGTGGTTTACCCGTGTACGCTGGTGGCGTGACCCAAGCGTCAAGGCGCGCATCAACCGACTTGGCCAAGGATCCAAAGCGGAACGCCGACCACAACCGATCAGAGGCGCTATCGCCAACGGCGACACTCAACACAAGCGCCGCCAAAAGCGCCAACGCCCGGACCGCAAATGGGTCGTGCCTGTCGGTGCGTGGCGCAGGCTTTGCTGGTCGCAGTCGCGCAATCAATCTGGCAAGGCGCAATTTGTGCGCCTGCCAAAGTGTCAGGGTTGACGCATCGGATGCGTTCAGCGTCAGATTGTCTTCATAGGCCGTTGCCGGACGATGCGGGACACCGGACGTCTGCTCCATGCGCAGCAGCGCCTCGTCGCGCAATGGCCAGCGCACGCGCGCCATGACGACCAGAATTGCTAAAGCGGTCACTCCGAACAACGCCAAAACCAGCTTATGCATCAGCTCGGACAACATCGGCCACAAGCCGAGCAAAGACGCGACGACAAACACCGCCGCCAGCGCCAACAGCGCCCAAACCCACGGCCACATCGCTTCGAAAAACAGTGCTAATTGAGAGAGGCGGATCTTGCGGTCCAACGACCGATCATCTGGACTCGTTGCCATGGCTTGCGGCCCGGATGCTGACCCAGGTGCTGAAGCGTGCGGAAGGGGAGCATTCTGATCCATCCGGAAAGTCTACCACGATTTTGACCGCGCTGCCTTCACGTTCCTGCGAAGGTCGTGCTCCCGTGAAGGTCGGGCCCGGGCGAAGGTTTTGCACCAGTAAAGGCAAAGCACCAGCGCTGCATTGGGCCTGATCTGCAGAGATAGCTGCGGGTTCGGTTTCCTAGCCCCAAGATTGGCGTGGTAAATGCGGCCATGGCAAGGCTTTTTCGACGAAAGCGCTTGCCGATCGATTTGAGGCGTGACGACGCCGGTTAGCCGTCTGTGCCGCATGCTTCGCGGTTGGCTGGGATTCTTTCGTCGGAAAAGCGCTCCTGTTTTCCGCAGTTTGTCGGGTCCGAAACCGGCCGGCGGGCAGCGGCTGCCACCTGTGCGTTGGCTATTGCGCAAGGCGGCGCGCCGATGTCAGATCGAGGGAATGATCAACGTTGAGAGCTGTCCATGACGCGTCAGAACCCCGCCTTTGTCACCATCGCCCTCGCTGCCGGGCAACGCACGCCGTTTGGCGACTTCGGCAAATCACTCAAGGATGTGCCGCTTTCAGTTCTTGGCTCGCACGCCGCCAAAGCCAGTCTCACAAAAGCCGGGCTGGCGGCCA
>JAYSUN010000242.1:0-4886 GCA_043719045.1 Hyphomicrobiaceae bacterium
CGGATTGCTCACTCAGCCCGCACATCGGTCAGTTTGGCTTCTGGCCATTGGATGAAACGAGCACCGGGCCTGAGCCTTTGGGGCGGGGGCTCTCCGTCAACACACCCAGACGGCGCGCGACTTCCTGATAGGCTTCCAGCACCCCACCGAGGTCCTTGCGGAAACGATCCTTGTCGAGCTTGTCGCCCGATTGGATGTCCCACAAGCGGCAACTGTCCGGGCTGATCTCGTCGGCCAAGACAATCCGCGCCATGTCGTTCTCCCAGAGGCGACCGAACTCGACCTTGAAGTCGACAAGGCGGATGCCAACACCAAGAAACAGACCGACCATGAAATCGTTCACCCGCAGCGCGAGGCTCATGACCTCGTCGATCTCCTGCGGGTTGGCCCAGCCGAATGCCGTGATGTGCTCTTCAGAAACCATCGGATCGTTGAGCGCGTCATTCTTGTAGTAGAACTCCACGATCGAGCGCGGCAACTGCATGCCCTCTTCGAGGCCGAGGCGGGTCGACAAAGAGCCTGCAGCGACGTTGCGAACCACCACCTCAAGCGGGATGATCTCGACTTCGCGGATCAACTGTTCGCGCATGTTCAGACGCTTGATGAAATGCGTCGGCACACCAATTTCGTTGAGGCGGAGAAAGACGAACTCTGAAATCCGATTGTTGATCGCGCCCTTGCCATCAATCAATTCGTGCTTCTTGCTGTTGAACGCCGTGGTGTCATCCTTGAAGTGTTGGATGAGGGTACCGGGTTCTGGGCCCTCATAAAGGACTTTGGCTTTGCCTTCATAGACGCGACGGCGCTTGTTCATCTGTGTTTGTCCTTGGTCGTCGTCTGCGTTACATCGAAATCAGGTCAGATCGATGTACAGTGGAAGTCGAGGCAGAGAAACGTATGAAAATCCCTCTTCTCGTTACCTGGATAGTAGCGGAACTGACCTTGAGATACAATGTAAGCCCTGGATATGGCATGATTGCGTAAACGGCAGAGAACGACCTTGAGATGAAGTTGGATGTGAAACAGCTATTGCGAGCAACCACCACCGTGTTCATTGGGGATTTCGGACTGGCCGCGCCGAACTCGCCAAAATAGTGCAGGCGCAACACACACTCCCCACGACAACCAGAGAGAACAGAGGTAGATCATGAGCACGTTCAACGACCGTGAAAAAGGCTTCGAAAAGAAGTTTACCCACGATGCAGACTTAAAATTCAAGGCGGAAAGCCGCCGCAACAAGGCCGTGGCTGAATGGGCCGGTGCCAAACTCGGGCTGGCGGGCGATGCCCTAGCGGACTACGTCAAAGCTGTCCGTAAGGCCGACCTCGCGTCAGCTGGTGACGATGATGTACTCCAGAAAGTAAAAGCCGACTTTGCCGCCAAGGCCATCACGGTGGCTGACGCCGACATTCGCAAGGTCATGGATGACGCGTTGGCGAAAGCCGTCCACGATATCGAGTCGAGCAAGACTTGACTGTGACGATCGACAATTGCCGACCGCGCCTTGGCAGCGGGCGGCGTTGTCGTGTCTCAGCTTGGGTGCCGAATCCTAGCGCATTCGGCCGTCCGCCGGTCTCACCAAACCAAGTGCTACACCCCACCCCATGACCTATGAAATCGGCCTGATCCTTGCCGCCATCTTTGTTCTCTTGGTGTTGTCCGCCTTTTTCAATGGCAGCGAAACGGCACTGACGGCCGCATCACGCGCGCGTATGCACGCGCTTGCTGAGGAGGGCAACGTCCGCGCCAAGCTCGTCAATCGGCTGATGAGCGCGCCCGAGAAGATGCTGGGTGCGGTGCTGCTGGGCAATACGTTGGTCGATGTGCTGGCGGCAGCACTGGCAGCGTCGCTGGCGACGGCGTTGATCGGCGAAGTCGGTGTGATCTATGCGACAGTGATCATGACATCGTTGATCGTTGTTTTTTCCGCCGTCCTGCCGAAGACATATGCCCTGACCAATCCGGACAAGGCCGCATTGTTTGTGGCGCCGATCATGCAGGGGATCATCTGGTTGCTGACGCCGGCGACCACCGTATTGCAGTTCGTCGTGCGCTGGATCTTGAAGTTGACGCCCTCCACCAAAGACGACGCGGCCAACATCCTCGCGGCGCACGAAGAGATCCGCGGCACCATCGAGTTGCAGCACAAAGAGGGTGCGGTCGCGCGCGGCGATGCCGATATGCTCGGCGGCGTGCTGGATCTTGGCGATCTCACCGTCGAGGACATCATGGTGCATCGCACCAAGATGGAAACCATCAACATCGATCAGGCACCGGAGGCCATCATCGATGCGGTGTTGAAAAGCCAGTACACCCGTGTGCCACTCTGGAAGGATGAGGCCGAGAACATCGTTGGCATTCTCAACACGAAAGACCTACTGGCAGCCCTCGCCAAAAGTGCGTTTGATCCGAAAACATTGGATATCGCAGCTTTGGCACAAGGCGCTTGGTTCGTGCCTGAGTCGACCGGCGCCAAAGAGCAGCTGAATGCGTTTTTGAAGCGCAAGTCACAGCTTGCTCTCGTCGTTGACGAGTATGGTGAGGTGCAGGGCCTGGTGACACTGGAAGATATTCTGGAGGAGATTGTCGGCCAGATCTCCGACGAGCACGACGGTCATGATTCGAGTATCCGCCAGCAGACCGATGGCTCGGTTAACGTCGACGGCTCAGTCGCCATCCGCGATCTCAACCGACAAATGAACTGGAACCTGCCGGACGCGGAGGCAACCACCATTGCGGGCCTCGTCATTCACGAATCGCAGACGATCCCAGAGCCCGGCCAGGCCTTTACCTTCTACGGGTACCGGTTTGAGATCCTACGCAAGAGCCGCAACAAATTGACCGCATTGCGCATCAAACCGGTGGTGACGGTGGCCGCTCCGCCGGTTGCCCCCGGCAAGCCCGTAAGTCCCAAAAAGCCACCCCATCGCGAGAGTGACAGCATGGACGGTGGCTGAGGTTTCCACACCTGAGCGCCAGCATGCCAGAAAGTCGGCTCTCAGACCGCCGCGCGGACGTTTTGCCTCGGCCGCGAGTGCCGTCAGGCGCCGGTCTTGGCTTGCTTGCGCGTGCCGACACGCGTCACCGCGAGCCGGCCGGCACGCGGTCAGCGGCACGACCGGTCAAAACTTTTCCGGTTAGATATCGTATCGCCGCGCGGACGTTTTGCCTCGGCCGCGAGTGCCGTCAGGCGCCGGTCTTGGCTTGCTTGCGCGTGCCGACACGCGGTCGGCGGCACGATCGGTCAGAGCAGTTCCCGTTCGGTATCCCATCAGCACGCCCGCTCAGGTCAGATCGTCAGCTTGTCTGCCGATCATGCCGGAGACCCGCTGCAGCGCACCAGGAACTAACTCATAACCAAGCAATCGGGCTGGGTCGACCGGGCCGGGCATGGTGACGACGCCAGGCTTCACCGGCACAAATCCGAGCCGCCCATAGTGGGGCACATCACCGACCAGAATGACCAACCCGATGCCGCCTGCCTCAGCCGCCAGCAGGCCCTCGGCAATCAACCGACGGGCATGTCCTTGATTGGCGTACGCAGGGGCCACAGCCAGCGGCCCGAGCAGCAACACAGGCCCTTGACTTCCAATCAGGATCGGCGCGAAACGAATGAAGCCGATCAGTGTTGCGCCGTCGTGAGCCACCCGGCAGAACTGGGTGTGTTTTGGCAGGCCCTCGCGGATGCGGTAGGCTGTGCGGGCCAGTGCCCCCGGCCCGAAGATGGTATCATGCAGGCGGCTGATGGCTGGGAAATCTGCGGGTGCAACAGGACGCACAGTCACGCCGCGGGCGGCGGATTGCGTCACGAAGGCTGCAAGACTGGGTGTCAGTGGCATCAAGTAAACTCCGGCGGCGCAGTCGGAACAATCAAGCGGCCGGAGTGGCAGGCATGTGTGACGGCACTGCCGTCACTTTGACCCAAACGCAGTCCACCGCACCTCAATCGAGAGGCGGGCGCGTCGTCGCGAGCGGGTCAAACACGTCAACATGGAGTGGCCCCTATCACACAGGATTGGGTGGCGTCCAGCGGCTCTCAAAGCCGACAGCAATTCTCAATGCGGTGGGCTTTTCCTCTCCCCCATCTTTTGGGGGAGTAGGGTGGCCAAAGGCCGGGTGAGGGGCAGCTCCCTCACCGAAGGAGATTGATCCACATGCAATGTCAATGTGTTGCGATCTGCTGTGGAGCAAGTGGCTGCCCCTCATCCGCCCTTCGGGCACCTGCTCCCCTTGCACGCGCAAGGGGAGAAGAAAGTGGTTCGGGTTTCACATCGAGACTTGCTGCAAGGCCGATGCTGTAAAAAAAAAGGCGGCACGGTTTTGTTTGCCCGCGCCGCTCTCAAGGTGTCGAGTTTCGTGTTGAACCTTATCGACTGACCGACTTCTCGAACTGGCGCAGAACTTGGTTGCCACGGGACACCGCGTCGTCCAACGCCTGCTGGGCGGTCTTCTTGCCGGCCAATGCAGCTTCAATTTCCTCGGCCCACATATCGCGCATCTGCACCATGTTGCCCAAACGCAGGCCACGCGAATTCTCGGTCGGCACCTTGTTGGTCAGTTGCAGCAGCGGTGTTTCAAGATGTGGCTTTTCTTTATAAAAGCCGCTGTCTTTGACCGACTTGTAAGCGGCATTGGTAATCGGCAGATAGCCGGACTGCGTGTGGAGTTTCACCTGACGGTCGGTATCAGACAGGAAGGTAAAAAACTTGGCGACGCCCTTATACTCTTCCGGTTTCTTGCCGGCCATCACCCACAACGAGGCACCACCGATGATCGAGTTCTGCGGCGCACCGGCCACGTCGGCGTAATGCGGCATCGGGGCGTTGCCCCAAGCAAACTTGGCGTTAGCGGCGACGTTGCCGAAGAAAGCCGACGAGGTCAGCATG
>JAYSUN010000243.1:0-4884 GCA_043719045.1 Hyphomicrobiaceae bacterium
TCTTCTGTCGGATGGTCGCGCGATCCATCGCGTACCCACTTGGGGCAACGTCGTCGACGCGGACTGCGACGACATCGCAGCCACGCAACTTGCTGTCTATGGCCAGATTGAACAGGGCTAGATCGCGTTTTTTGCCCGCCATCTGCAACTTGGTTCGTATCGACCAGACGTGGCTCGGTCGCAGTGGTGGTTTGGAACCGACGAGCTTCCCCTTGTTCCAGGGCACGCGACGGGGGGCTGTCTCGCCGACAGGCTGGTGTTCGTCTTCCATGGTTCGTCTCCTCGCTTCAGAGACGGGCCAACATGCGCTCATGGGCGCTCAAGAAATTGATTTGATGTCAGGTTTTTGACTAATTCTTCCATGACATGGTTAGCGTGAGACGCGAATGCCGAGTAGGCCCGGGGAATTTCACCCCGAGCCCCTCACAGATCCGGACTGGAATCTCTCGATTCATCCGGCTCGTGCCATCGCGCGAAGGCTGCCGCCTTCTGCTGAACGAAGGGCTCATCCGGGCGAACCCGTTGGCCCATATCAGCAGCGATGACCCGCCCCCTTCGCTCTACGACCATCACAGCCGCTTCAACACTACTACGGAGCAGTCCGTCCCTCTCCGTTGCATCGGCACTTTCAGCCTCGCGATTATCGCCGCTTGTGCCTTTTCATTTGCAATCACCGGTCAGGTTCTCCCAATCTTACTGAAGACTGGCCATACAGGAGCCCGGTCGAGATTCGCGCTGCCTACACGCGCGGCAAGCCGTTCGGTCCGTATCAGGACACCGCCCGAACTTGTCTCGCAGGTAGGGTCAACCCGCGATTTTGACATCACCTAATCCGCTTTCGACACTTCAGAAGCAGTTCACTTGCGTTCGCCTCTCTCGACCATACCTGCCAGGATCATAGTCCTGGCGTTTCCGCGACGCTCACGATCATGGCATTTGACCAAAGCCGCTCGCGGTGGCTTGGCATCAACGACCTAATCGCCGAACCCGAAGGGCCTTCCTTCATCTACGTCCATCTCCAATACAGTCGAGCGCCACCGGGTGGACCGGTTACGCTTCCTAACACAAGACTCGGAGCGGAATTCGATTGATGACTTCTTCAATAATCGCATTTAAGTATGAAGCAGCGCAAGCATCTCAGAATGATCCAAGTCACTTGCAGGCGTGTTTCACGAATCAAACTTTGCTGCCAAGCCGCCGATCGCCGCTCCCAATGCAGCGCACGCAATCAAATTCATGGGAACGAAACCAGTAAGCGGGTCGACAGCATCTGCTATCCTCAGGCCGGCGATGAAATGCACGAACCAACTTCCCCCGACACCGATGATTGCACCGACCGATCCCCATTGAGCCGATAAACCAGGTTCCCTAGCTCGGACGGCAAATCCGACGATTGCCCCAACAATTGCCCCGAGTGCCGCAAACGGGACAAGGGCAATAATTGCTATGAGCATTGCGACAATGCTCCCTGCAACGGCTGGAGCAGGAATTCTGATGACGTAACATTGTGAGGTAGCGGTTCTGTAATGATGAAGTTGCATAGATCGTGACCTGCCCCGTTCTTCTGACCACCAGTTATCTGACTCCGCCCGGTGATACAGCCTCGTCCTGGGTACCGGTCTGACCGGTGTGAACACCCGATCAAGCCTACTTCGACCTCTGCCACGCAGCATGGCAGTCTAACAGGCTGCTGAAAAGCATGTCTGGTTGGAACCCTATCCCATTTTCAGGGGCGGATCGAGCGCAACAACTGTGTGAGCAGGGTTGGTTTCCGGTCTTCCTGCTTCAGGCGGCGAGGAGTTTCGGCAGCCGGGTGAGATTGTAGGCGGCCATGTTGAGTGTGAACTGGAACCCGACACGCGCGGTTCCGCGCAGCATGGTCTTGGCGGCGGTGCCGATCGTTTTGCCCCAACCGAAAGCCTCTTCGATCTGCTTGCGGATGCGCTGGCTCATCGCGTAGCCCGCGTGCCGCATGGTTCGGCCGTCGATGGCTGAGCCTTTCACTTTCGACGCGACATGCGGTGTCACGTTCATGCCGCGCAAGTCCGCGACGAAGTCGGCGGTGTCGTAGTCTTTGTCGGCGCCGAGCGTGATCTGTGTCTGGCCCGGACGTCGTGTCGAAGACGCGCCTCCGGCACGATGACGATTGATCATGGCCAGAGCAGCCTTGCGCTCAGCGAAGCCGTCCGCAAGCGTTGTTCGGTCTCGACGATCAGTCGGCTCCGGTTCTCCATCAACGCATGGCCCATGTGGCACAGCTTAGCTTCCTTGCCTTTGCCCTTCTTGTAAAGCCGCGCGTCGGCGTCGCTCGACGAGGCATGCGTTGCGTTGGAGCGCTTCTGGCCGTGGAAGTCGACTTCTGTATTGCGTCCTTGTCGCGCAATCGCGCTCCCCGCCTCTTGGTCGTTGCGGTCTTTCATCGGCTGATCCTCGGGCTTGGTATCGGTCTGGGTGGCGGTCTTGGGCGGTGCGGCGGCCTCGGTTAGTGGTGCTGGAGGCGGTGCCGGCGGGACGCCACCGGGTTGTTCGAGTGGCGGCTGATCGGGCGTGGTCGGCTGGGGCTGCGGCTGAAAACTCTTCATCGACGCCCACGCCTCGATCAGCGTGCCATCGACCGACAACAGGTTGCGGACCTCTTTGTGCGCCAACAGTTGCGCCATGAACTTGGCGGCCACATCGGCGTCCAGCAACCGGTCCCGGTTCTTCGTGAACACGGTCGGCACCCATACCGCGTCGTCGATGCCGAGCCGCCGAACCAGCGGAACAGCAGGTTGTAGTCGAGTTGCTCCATCAGCTCGCGCTCAGATCGGATCGTGAAAAGAGCCTGCAGAAGCAAGGCCCGAAGCAACCGCTCGGGCGGGATCGATTCACGGCCGAACGCTGAGTAAAGCTTGGCGAATTCTGGATCGAGGTTGACCAGCACGTCATTCACCAGCTGACGGATCTTGCGCAGCGGATGCTTCGCCGGCACCCGCTGTTCGAGATCGACGTACGAGAACAGTTCACCCGATCGTGTATCCGAACCCCGCATTCCAGCCTCCATCGCTGCACGGGATCAGGAATCATGTTCGCCCGCACTTGTCAGCTGCAGACTTTTTCAGCAGCCTGTTAGTCCCGGCAAGCGTTCTACCTAAGAGTGGATCAGCGTTTAGAGTAGCGGGGCCAACTCTCGATTTCAGGACTGAGCGCCTTGGCGGCAGCAATGTCAGCATTGGCACCGAGTAGATCGCCTTTGAGTTTCTTGACAAGACCGCGTGTGTAGAGTGCACTATCCATCTTTGGATCGATCTTCAGTGCAGCATCAAGATCGGCCATCGCCTCATTAAAGCGCTTTAGGCGCAGATAAACAAACCCGCGAACGTCGAGAAACTCGGCATCATCTGGTTTCAAGCGTATTGCGTTGTCACAATCAACAAGCCCAAGTAACAACCCACTATCTAGCTCTGCGCGAAGAGAGCATCGGTGGGAGTAAGCATCGGCAAAATCCGGGTTCAGCTCAATGGCTTTGCTGTGGTCGGCAATCGCGCGCCGTGCGTCGCCCGTGGCTTGAAAAGCAATACCTCTAGAATTATAAGGATAGCTATCGGTAGGCGCAGCCTCTATCGCCTTCGTATAATCCGCAATCGCAAGCTCCCAATCGCCCTTTTTTATGTAGACTTCTGCGCGCTGCAAGTACGCGGGAGCGTATTTCGGGTCAGTCTTTATTGCCTTGGAGTAGTCAGAAACCGCGAGTGCACGCTCCCCGGTCGCCATATTTGCCCATCCGCGTTTGGTATAGGCCCAAGCAATAAAATTGGAGCCATAGTAACCGATTCCCCGCTGGATTAAAAAAGTACATCCTTCAATCTGCCGTGCCCGATCCACCTCTTGAGAGCAATTCGCGATCGACTCCGGACCCTGCGCGCGAACCGCCGTCGATCCAATCGGCAGGAGCGCAACCAACCCTAAATACCTGATCAGACAGAGAAGATTGCCGCTTGCTCGGAGGACGGGCCTCCAGTTTGAACGCTTGCGCATCGCGACCACTCCATAAGCCAAAATCGTATCATTTTCATCCACGTTTCCACGCAGTTCTGCAGTCACTTTTCTGTGAACCTTCAGTTGTTACGCAAGCAGCCCCCAATGGGCTTTTTACAATCAAATCCGCCCTCGGTGCATTTGCGTGTCGCCTCGTCAGCCGTTCTTCCACTTCTGCAATGAACATTACCATCTCTGCCACCGAGCGCGACAAAGGCACAGCCGGCGCTGAATGAGACAACTTTTTCAGTACACTTCTTGCCTCCACCCGCCTTCTTGCAACTCTCTACGGCACTGTGTATCGCGTCCAATTCCGACGCGTAATTGAACGCGGTTCCGCTCCCCATAAGGCTGTCGTCTTCGTCACTTACGCCGCATGTGACTGCAGCCCACAGCCCGGTGGGAGTTGTTTGAGCTGGCTGTGAATGTCCAGAGTTGGCGCGTCGTTTTGCTGCCAAGTGCTCAGAATGTGGAGACCTTAGCGCGCACCTGCCAGCGTTATCATCGATTTTTACGATATCTCGGCCGTCGAGATCACACTGCACGCACTTTTTGTATAGCGCATCCGAAGTAATGTACGAGCAGTCCCAATTCGCTCCAAATTTCTCTTGTAGAGTCTGGGGCCGATCTGCTTGAGCCAAGGCCGCGCTGCTACTCGACATCCACAACGGACAAACAGCTAGTAATAGGTAGGCACTTCTTGCCATCAGGTAAATCATCTGTCCCTCTGCATGAGGTTGAAAATTTTTCCTCGACCCAAGTTGAGATGCTAGGGCCTGTCGTCAGTTGAGCCAGAGCAGAACGCACACCAGCGCCACCGCCGCAAGGAATGTGTTTGCGAGCTTGTGGTAGCGCGTTGAGATGGCG
>JAYSUN010000244.1:0-14575 GCA_043719045.1 Hyphomicrobiaceae bacterium
GGCATCTGGCCGCCTTCGAAGCCACCGAGCCGAACACCCGAACGGGCCGTTTGACCCTTACCACCTCGGCCGCCGGTCTTGCCCATCCCTGAGCCAATACCTCTACCGACACGCACGCGGGTTTTGCGCGAGCCTGGATTGTCTTTGAGTTCGTTCAGCCGCATGGGCCCTGCTCCTTTACCGCATTCGGTTTTCTCCTGGTTCTCCAGGGGAACGCGCAATGGGTTTCAACCTAGGATCACCGCCGCCAGTATGGGTCCGGCGACAGTGCAAGCCCTACTTCTTATCGTCGACAATACGCACCATGTGAGCGACGCTCGCCACCCTGCCGCGAGCCGCCGGCGTGTCAACCAGCGAGCGCTTGCGACCGATCTTGTTCAGACCCAGTCCCTTTAACGTTTCGCCCTGATAAGATGGACGCCGCGCCGCGCTCTTGTACTGCTCAACCGTGAATGTCTTCTTCGTCATGTCAGTATCCTCATGATCGATCAGGCAAAGTATCACCTGACGTCACATCACTCCGTTTGGGCCTTCACAGCCGGTCGGGCTTAGACGGCTTCAGCAGCCGCAGATTCAGCATCAAGTGCTGAGCCATCACGACGACGCGAGACGATCTCCGACACCTTCTTGCTCCGGCGATTGGCAACCGCGCGTGGATTTTCCTGTGCCTTCAACGCATCGAACGCGGCGCGCACGAGGTTATAAGGGTTGGTCGACCCAAGCGACTTGGCAACCACGTCCTGGACGCCGAGCATTTCGAACACGGCGCGTGCCGGGCCGCCTGCGATGATACCAGTACCGGCTGGCGCCGAGCGGAGGACCACTTTCCCAGCGCCATGACGACCGTAGCTGTCATGATGCAGGGTGCGACCTTCACGCAGCGGAACCCGGATCAGGTTGCGGCGCGCCGCTTCCGTTGCCTTGCGGATCGCTTCCGGCACTTCGCGTGCCTTGCCGTGACCAAAGCCAACGCGGCCTTTCAGGTCACCGACGACAACGAGTGCAGCAAAGCCGAAACGCTTACCGCCTTTCACAACCTTGGCGACGCGATTGATGCCGACGAGCTTCTCTTGAAACTCCGACTCTTCGCGGTCATCACGGTTTTGTCCGCGATCTCTCTGAGGGCCACGTGCCACGTGCTATCCTTTCAACGTCAGAAATTGAGGCCGCCTTCGCGCGCACCCTCGGCCAGCGCTTTCACGCGGCCATGATAGAGATATTCACCGCGATCAAAGACGACATCCTTGACGCCGGCTTTCGTTGCGCGCTCGGCGACAAGTTTGCCGATTGCGCTTGCGGCAGCCTTATCGGCACCGGTCTTGAGCGTTGCAGCGACGTCTTTGTCACGGGTCGACGCAGCAGCCACTGTGTGGCCCTTAACGTCATCGATGACCTGCGCATAGATGTGCTTCGACGAGCGATGCACGGACAGACGGAGGCGACCCGGATTGCGCTTGCGCAAATCCCGACGCACGCGCGCCTGACGCCGCTCTGTTGGTGTGGTTTTCTTGGCCATGATTCGGGCTTTCGGGGTCGCGCTGTCGCGCCGGAGTTACTTGGTCTTGCCTTCTTTACGCCGGATGAACTCACCCTTGTAGCGCACGCCCTTACCCTGATAGGGCTCTGGCGGACGATACGCGCGGATGTCGGCTGCGACCTGACCTGTTTTCTGTTTGTCGATCCCGGTCACAGTGATGACGTCCTGCTTTGGTCCAGACACCTTCACGTCGACCCCAGCCGGGATCGCATGCACAATGTCGTGACTGAAGCCGACCTTCATCACCAACTTGTCCTTACCCTTCATTTCAGCCTTGAAGCCGACGCCATGAATTTCAAGCACGTGCTCGTAACCCTTGGTGACGCCGTCGATCAAGTTCTGGATCTGGGTGCGGGACATGCCCCACATCGCCTGGGCCATCTTGGTCTCGTCTTTCGGCGAGACTTCGATACCGGCAGCCGTTTGGGCAACCTTGATCTGCTCGGGTGCCGAGAACGATAACTCGCCCTTCGGACCCTTCATTTTGACCGTCTGACCCGAGATCGTAGCCGTGAGGCCCGAAGGGATCGTGACTGGTTTCTTGCCAATGCGCGACATGACCGTAGTACCTTCCATCTCTCTGCCGCAGCCGGAAGCCGAAGCGAGGTGGCCATTCCATTAGAAAACGTTACAGAGCACTTCGCCGCCAACGTTTTCTTCACGAGCCCGAATATCCGACATCACGCCTTTGGGCGTGGTCAGGATCGAGACGCCAAGACCGTTTTTAACGGGTTGAAGCTCTTTGACGGCGGAGTACACGCGGCGACCGGGCTTCGACACGCGGCGAATTTCGCGGATCGCAGGCTGGCCGTTGGTATACTTCAACTCAATCTCGAGGTTCTTGACACCAGCGCGTTGTGTGACTTCCGTGTAACCGCGGATGTAACCCTCTTCAATCAACACGTCCAGCACATGGGCGCGCAGTTTTGAGGCGGGGGAGACGACTTTGCTTTGACGACGCATCTGCGCATTGCGGATACGTGTCAACAGGTCGCCGAGCGGATCATTGATCGCCATGGGGCTTGCTCCTTACCAGCTCGACTTGACCATACCAGGGATGAGACCCTGGCTTGCCAGCTCACGCAGCTGGTTCCGGCACAGCTTCATTTTACGATAATAGGCGCGCGAACGGCCGGTCAGCTCGCAGCGGTTGCGCACCCGCACCTTCGAGCCGTTCCGAGGCATCTCGGCGAGAACCTGGGTGACCTTGAGACGCTCGTTGAGCGGCTTCGAGGCATCGCCCACGAACTCCTTGAGACGCTTACGCTTCGCCGCGTATTGAGCCACCAGCGCTTGCCGGTGCTTATTCTTATTCATCGAACTTTGTTTGGCCATCATATCCTCCAGGAAACCACTTACCAATGCACCTGCATCGGGGTTGGATCCTAGCTGCGGAACGGAAAGTTGAAATTCTTCAGCAGTTCACGGGCTTCGTCGTCGTTGCCTGCCGTCGTGCAGACCACCACGTCCATGCCCCAGACATCGTCGATATCGTCGTAGTTGATCTCGGGGAACACCAAGTGCTCCCTCAATCCGGTCGCGTAGTTGCCGCGGCCATCAAAACTCTTCGGCGACAAACCGCGAAAGTCTTTTACGCGCGGCAAAGCAATGGTCACGAACCGATCGAGGAACTCATACATGCGAACGCCACGGAGTGTCACCTTGGCGCCCAGCGCCATACCGTCGCGGACCTTATAGACGGCAATCGATTTGCGCGCCCGGGTAATGACCGGTTTCTGGCCTGCAATCTTGCTCAGGTCGCGCGCCGCGTTTTCAACTTTTTTGCGGTCGTTGACGGCTTCACCGACACCCATATTCAACACGATCTTGTCGATGCGTGGAACTTGCATGATGTTGGTGTAGCCGAACTTCTCGGTCATGGCCTTGCGGACCACGTCGTCGTAGTGCGTCTTCATCCGCGGAATGTAGCCCTTGGGACGTGGCTTGGTCACAAAACCAGTCCCGGCCGACGCTTCCTTGCGACGAGCCGCCTTGGCGAGGCCAGCTTGCTGCGCCTTACCAGCTTTAGGGTCGGCCTTCGCCGGCTTTTTTGGTTCAGCTGCCATGGCTTAGACTTTCTCCGGGATGACTTCGCCGGACCGGCGGGCAACGCGCACCTTGGTGCCGTCTTCGAGCATTTTGAAACCAACGCGGGTCGGCTTGCCGTCCTTGGGATCTTGAACGCCGAGGTTCGACAGGTTGATTGGCCCCTCTTTCGAGATGATCCCACCCTGCTCGGTCTGCGTCTGCTTCTGGTGTTTACGCACCATATTGACACCGCGAACAATGGCGCGATCTTCCTTTGGCATCACGCGCAGCACTTCACCACGCTTGCCCTTGTCGCGACCGGACAATACGACGACACTGTCGCCTTTTTTAATCTTTGCCGCACCCATCACAGCACCTCTGGAGCAAGCGAGACGATCTTCATCTGGTTGCGCGAACGCAGTTCGCGGGTCACGGGCCCGAAAATGCGCGTGCCGACAGGGTCGCCTTGCTGGTTGATCAAGACCGCCGCATTGCGGTCAAAACGGATCAACGACCCGTCCGGGCGCCGAACACCCTTGGCGGTCCGCACCACAACAGCGCGCATGACCTGGCCTTTTTTAACGCGGCCCTTGGGGATCGCTTCTTGCACCGCCACGACGATGATATCGCCAATGGTCGCATATTTCCGCTTCGACCCACCCAAAACCTTGATGCACTGGACACGGCGCGCACCAGAATTGTCGGCAACGTCGAGGGAGGTTTCCATCTGAATCATTTGGACCGTTCCTCGCTCAGATCGCCCAGACACAGCTGGGCGAAAATATAGACTGTCTGGCTGTCAGTAGTGAACGTAAAGTCTGTTCGCCGGCCCGGGACGTTAAGTTTCCCAGTGCGGCCGAAGTTCAGATTTTAGTCTCACCAAGGACCAACCAACGCTTCAGTTTTGAGATCGGTGCACATTCCTGAATGCGAACCATGTCCCCGACTTTGAATTGCTTCGTTTCATCGTGCGCATGGTAGCGCTTCGAACGACGGACCGTTTTCTTCAGCAGCGGATGGATATAGCGGCGCTCGACTTCGACCACCACGGTATTGATGTTCTTGTCGGACACAACAGTCCCTTGCAGAATGCGCTTCGGCATCGTCTCGTCTCCTTACGCCTTGGCGCCCTTACGTTTCTGGTTTGCGACCGTCATGACGCGCGCGATGTCGCGACGCACCAGACGAATGCGCGCAACGTTCTCGAGCTGGCCGGAGGCCCGCATGAACCGCATATTGAACTGTTCTTTTTTGAGTTTCGACAGCTGGTCGTCCAACTGATCAATCGTCAAGTCAGTAAACTCGGAGGCTTTCATCGCACAACCTTTTCGCACCTGGTATCCGCCGGGATCAAACCCTCAGGACTTCAGCGCGCTTTTCGTCTCTTCTATTCTCGGCCCGGCGTCAACCGGTCTCCACAACTAACGACATTCCTACTTAAGTCTGCTTAACTCATCAGCCCGACTCAAGCGGCTGCCCGCTCACACCCATCACCGGGTCAAGCTTGGCGCACCACGATGCGTGTCTTGATCGGCAGTTTCGCTGCACCGAGCATCAACGCCTCTTTGGCAATCACATCTGAAACGCCGTTAAGTTCGAACATGATGCGACCCGGTTTGACGCGAGCAACCCAGAGTTCCGGAGACCCCTTACCGGACCCCATTCGAACTTCGTTTGGCTTCTTCGACACCGGCACGTCCGGGAAGATCCGGATCCAAACACGACCAGCACGTTTCATATGGCGTGTGATCGCACGGCGAGCCGCCTCGATCTGACGCGCGGTCACCCGCTCGGGCTCCACCGCTTTCAAACCGTGGCTACCGAAGTTCAAAGTCGCGCCGCCTTTGGCAACACCCTTGATCCGGCCTTTGAAGGCCTTGCGAAATTTTGAGCGCTTTGGTTGCAGCATCGTATGCGTCCTTGTGCCGGTCTACGACCCAGTCAGGCCAAGTCAAGTGCAGGCCGGTGTCATTTTCAAGCTGATCAAGTTCTGGTCAAGCCGATCAAGTGCTGGCCGTTTCAGTACCGGCCCCAGCGTCGCCGCCGCCACCACCACTGCGATCTCCACCACCACCGCCACCGCCACCGCCACCACGACCACCACGGCCACGACGCGGACGGTCGTTACGGTCTTGCCGATCGCCCCGATCACCACCACGATCAGAGCGGCCGCCGCCGGTTTCCTGAGCTTCCAATGTCCGCCGTTCAGACGCCATTGGGTCGTGCTCGACAATTTCGCCCTTATAGATCCAGACCTTGATGCCGATGATGCCGTAGGCCGTACGGGCAATGCCGTAACCAAAATCGATGTCACCACGCAACGTGTGCAACGGCACGCGACCTTCGCGGTACCACTCCATGCGCGCAATCTCAGCGCCACCAAGGCGGCCGGAGACGTTAATGCGGATGCCAAGCGCCCCAAGACGCAGTGCCGCCTGCACCGAGCGTTTCATCGCCCGGCGAAACGCCACGCGACGCTCGAGCTGTTGTGCGATACCTTCGGCCACCAGAACCGCATCGATCTCGGGCTTGCGCACCTCGACAATGTTGAGATGCACTTCCGAGGCCGTCAGCTTTGCGACTTCACCGCGCAACTTCTCGATGTCTGAACCCTTCTTGCCGATCAGAACGCCGGGTCGTGCAGTGTGCACCGTGACGCGGCATTTGCGGTGCGGTCGCTCGATAATGACCTTGGAAATGCCGGCAGCACGCTGCTGTTTCATGATGTGCGCGCGGATACCGAAATCCTCGTGCAGCAAGCGACCGTATTCGCCGCGGGCCGCAAACCAGCGACTGTCCCAAGTCCGATTGATGCCGAGGCGGAGCCCGATTGGATTGACTTTGTGACCCATGATTAAGCCTCCTGAGCCTCAGCCGCTGCCGGCTTCGCCTTCACGACCACTGTCAGGATCGAGAACGGCTTCATAATGGACGATGACTTGCCACGACCGCGGGCGTGGAAGCGGCGCATCACCAGCTTCTTGCCGACGTAAGCCTCGGACACGATCAGATCATCGGGATCGAGACCGTGATTGTTTTCAGCGTTAGCGATCGCTGAACGAACGCATTTCTTGACATCCTGGGCGATCCGCTTGCGCGAGAACTCCAGATCAGCAAGTGCTGCGTTGACTTTCTTGCCGCGAATCATCGCCGCAACCAAGTTCAGCTTCTGCGGCGAGATCCGCAGACCCGACGCAATCGCCCGAGCTTCGTTTTCAGCGAGCGAACGCTCTCTTTTCGGCTTGCCCATCTTACTTGCCCTTCGTCGCTTTCTTGTCGCCGCCGTGACCATGGAAGGTCCGGGTCGGCGCGAACTCGCCGAGCTTGTGGCCGATCATGTCTTCGGTGACGTTCACCGGGATATGCTTGTGGCCGTTGTGCACACCAAAAACGAGGCCGACGAACTGCGGCAGAACCGTCGAACGACGGCTCCACGTTTTGATAATTTCGCTACGACCACCGGCGCGCACCTTCTCGGCTTTCTTAAACAGATAGCCGTCGAAGAATGGGCCTTTCCAGACTGAGCGTGACACGTTCGGCACTCCTCGTATTCCAGTCGACCGCGTGCAATGTGCGGTCCGTCATCCAGTTCAGATCAACCCTTCGTCGCGTGACGCGAACGAACGATGAAGCGATCCGTCGTTTTGTTCTTACGGGTCTTGTAACCCTTGGTCGGCTTACCCCAGGGCGTCGCCCAGTGCTTACCGCCTTTCGTCCGACCACCGTTGGGGTGGTCAACCGGGTTCATGGCAACTGAACGCACAGTCGAGCGGGTGCCCTTCCAGCGTGTCCGGCCAGCCTTGCCCATGGTCTCATTCATATGGTCCTGGTTCGAGACCGCACCGACCGTCGCCATGCATTCAGCACGCACACGGCGCGACTCACCCGAATTCAACTTGACCACAGCCCATCCGCCGTCGCGGCCGACGAGCTGGCCGTAGCCACCGGCCGAGCGGGCCATCTTGCCGCCGCCACCAGGTTTCAATTCGATGTTGTGAACAATGGTACCAACCGGCATGGAACCAAGTTCCATGGCGTTGCCCGGCTTGACGTCCACCTTCTTGCCCGACACGACGCTATCGCCGATCGCCAGGCGTTGCGGCGCCAGGATGTAGGCTTTGTGCCCATCCTTGTAGCCAACCAAAGCGATAAATGCTGTGCGATTCGGATCGTATTCGATGCGCTCAACTTTCGCGACCATATCATGTTTGATACGGCGAAAATCGATGATCCGATAGGACTGTTTATGTCCACCGCCGATATGGCGCATCGTAATGCGGCCGTGATGGTTGCGGCCGCCAGTCTTGTTTTTTCCAACGGTCAACGCCTTCAACGGCGCACCCTTCCACAGATGACTGCGGTCGATGCGGACGAGCTGGCGGAGAGCCGGCGAGGTCGGACGGAATGTCTTCAGTGCCATGACGGTACCTTACGCTCAGATGCCTGAGCTGATGTCGATAGAGTGGCCCGGCTCCAGGGTCACGATGGCTTTCTTCGTGTCGCTCTGGAGCGCACGGATGCCGCGGAAGGACTTCAGTTTGCCCTTGCGAACCAGCGTGTTGACAGCCTTGACCTTGACCTTGAACAGACTTTCGATGGCCTGTTTGATCTGCGGTTTGGTCGCTGTTCGTGCAACCTTGAAGATGACCTGATTGCTGACTTCCAGCACCAATGTCGACTTCTCGGTGATGATCGGCGACAAAATCACGTCGTAATGCGAATGTTTGCTCATGACTGCCTCACTTGAACCGCGTTTCGAGGGCCTGAACCGCAGCCTTTGTGAGGACGAGGTTTTTGCGGCGGAGGATATCGTAAACATTGATGCCTTGAACCGGCAGCACATCGATATGCGGTAGGTTGCGAGCAGCGCGCGCAAACTCAGGCTGCAGATGAGCCCCATCGACGAAGAGTGCGCTGGTCAGGCCAAGCTTGTGAAAACGCTCTTTCAAAGCCTGGGTCTTGCCATCAACGGAGTGGGCCAGATCCAGAACGATGATCTCACCGGCCTTCGCCTTTGCAGACAAAGCATGCCGCAAGGCCAGGGCGCGAAACTTCTTGGTCAGGTCGATCGCGTGGCTGCGTGGTTTCGGCCCGAAAGCCTTACCACCACCGCGCCATTGCGGTACCGACTTATCGCCATGACGGGCGCCACCGGAGCCCTTCTGTTTGTACATCTTTTTGCCGGTGACATTGATCTCCGACCGATCTTTGGTCGAATGCGTCCCAGCCATCCGCTTCAATTGCTGCCAGCGGACCATCCGTTGCAGAATGTCAGGCCGCGGCTCCAAGCCGTAAATCTCATCTTTCAACTCGATTTCACCGGCTGAGTCAGCGTCGAGCGTTTTGATCGCGGTTTTCATCACTTCTGCTCCGTGCTAGCCGGGGCTTCGACCGGAGCGACCTTGCGGAATGCACCCGGCTTCGGGGCATCCTTGTGCGCGGCCTTCTTGACAGCATCGCGCACGAACACCCAACCACCCTTGGAGCCGGGCACGGCGCCGCGGATCAAGATCAGGCCCTTATCCTTGTCGATCGCAGCCACCTGAAGGTTCAGCGTAGTCACGCGCTCGTCGCCCATGTGGCCGGCCATCTTCTTGCCCTTGAACACCTTGCCGGGGTCCTGGCGCTGTCCGGTCGAGCCGTGCGAGCGGTGGCTGAGCGAGACGCCGTGCGTCGCACGCAAACCGCCGAAATTCCAACGCTTCATCGCGCCCTGGAACCCCTTGCCTTGGCTGGTACCGGTCACATCGACGAACTGACCTTCGATAAAGTGGTCGACCGTGACTTCCGCACCGACATCCATAAGGTTTGCCGCTGTAACCCGGAATTCAGCAATCTTGCGCTTTGGCGCAACTTTGACGATGGCGAAGTTCTGGCGCTCAGCGCGCGAGACGCGGCTGGCCTTCCGGCTGCCGACCCCGAGCTGAAGTGCGGTGTAGCCATTCTTCTCATCGGTGCGATGAGCGAGAACCTGCAGGTTATCGACCTTCAACACCGTCACGGGGATATGTTCCCCGGTTACAGTGAAGATGCGGGTCATGCCCACCTTCTGTGCAATTACTCCGGAACGCATGCGCGCATTCCTTCCTTGTCTTTCGGGGGTCATAAATCTACGCCACGCTCATCGCGGCCAGATCAGAGGACCCGAATATCTTACAGCTTGATTTCAACATCCACGCCGGCGGCGAGGTCGAGTTTCATCAGGGCGTCGACCGTCTGGGGAGTCGGGTCAACAATATCGAGCATCCGTTTATGCGTCCGCATTTCGAATTGCTCGCGGCTCTTTTTGTCGATGTGCGGAGACCGGTTGACAGTGAAGCGCTCGATCCGTGTTGGCAACGGAATCGGACCGCGAACATTCGCCCCCGTGCGTTTCGCCGTATTGACGATTTCCCGAGTCGACGCATCCAGGATGCGATGGTCGAAGGCTTTAAGCCGGATGCGGATGTTTTGACTGGACATGGGGTCGATCGCTGAGCAGACAGACTAAGGAAAACAGGGCAGACGAAGGGGGCAGACCCAGAGACCTGCCCCCGACGCTCACTCAACGATTTTCGTCACCACGCCGGCGCCGACGGTACGGCCGCCTTCACGGATCGCGAAACGGACTTTTTCTTCCATCGCAATTGGCGACACCAGTTCGACGTCAACCGAGACGTTGTCGCCCGGCATGACCATCTCGGTGCCTTCTGGCAACATCACGGTCCCGGTCACGTCGGTGGTGCGGAAGTAGAACTGCGGACGGTACTTGGTGAAGAACGGCGTATGACGGCCACCCTCCTCCTTGTTCAAAATGTAGGCCTCAGCCTTGAACTTCTTGTGCGGCTTGACCGAACCCGGCTTGGCCAACACCTGACCGCGCTCGACCGCTTCCTTGTCGATGCCACGCAGCAGACAGCCGACGTTGTCGCCGGCCTCACCACTGTCCAGCAGCTTGCGGAACATCTCAACGCCAGTGCAAACCGATTTCTGGGTGTCGCGCAGGCCGACGATTTCGACTTCTTCGCCGACCTTCACCACGCCGCGTTCAATCCGGCCGGTCACCACCGTTCCACGGCCCGAGATCGAGAACACATCTTCGATCGGCATCAGGAATGGCAGATCCTTCGGACGATCCGGGATCGGAATGAAGGTGTCGAGTGCGTCGTAAAGCTTGATGATGGCTTCATCGGCCAAGGGGCCCTTTTCGCCATTCAGCGCCTGGATCGCGGCGCCACGGATCACCGGAGTGTCGTCGCCGGGGAACTGATATTTCGACAACAACTCGCGCACTTCCATCTCGACCAGATCGAGCAGCTCGGCATCGTCAACAACATCGCACTTGTTCAAGAACACGACGATCTTCGGCACCCCAACCTGACGCGCAAGCAGAATGTGCTCACGGGTCTGTGGCATCGGCCCGTCAACCGCGGACACGACCAGGATCGCACCGTCCATCTGGGCGGCACCCGTGATCATGTTCTTGACGTAGTCGGCGTGGCCGGGGCAGTCGACGTGAGCGTAGTGGCGGTTCGCGGTCGAGTACTCGACGTGCGACGTAGCGATAGTCAGAATCTTGGTCGGATCGCGACGGCCCTGGCTCTCCGAAGCTTTGGCAACTTCGTCATAGGCAATCACGGTCTGGGTCCAGCCGCGGTCGAACGAGACCTTGGTCAACGCCGCGGTCAGCGTGGTCTTGCCGTGGTCAACGTGGCCAATGGTGCCGACGTTGCAGTGCGGTTTCTCGCGATTGAACTTTTGCTTGGCCATGACGGCTCTCCTCAGTCTTTTATCGGTCTTGCAGCGTTGTCGGATCCCAGGACATCCCAGGATTCAAGTTCACAGTCTCGTCAATTATGGGATCAGGCGTACTTGGCCTTCACCTCTTCCGCGACGTTGCGCGGCACTTCGGCGTAGTTAGCGAACTGCATCGTATAGGAAGCGCGGCCGGTCGACTGCGAGCGCAGCTGACTGACGTAACCAAACATGTTTGCGAGCGGCACCGTCGCCCGGATCACCGTCGCGTTGCCACGCATTTCCTGACTCCGGACCTGGCCACGGCGGCTTGAGATATCGCCAATGATGCCACCAACGAAGTCACCCGGGGTCACCACTTCGACATCCATGATCGGCTCGAGAATGCGGATGCCCGCCTTCTCGCACCCTTCACGCATGGCAGCTCGGGCCGCAATTTCGAAGGCAATGGCGGACGAGTCAACCTCGTGGAAGGCGCCATCGAACAACGACACCTTCATGTCAACCAGCGGGAAGCCGATCAAAATTCCGGAATCCCAGACGTTGCTGACGCCCTTTTCGACACCTGGAATGTATTCCTTCGGTACCGTGCCGCCGACAATCGTCGATTCAAACACGTTGCCGGCGCCAATCTCGTTCGGCTCCAACTTGAGTTTGACGCGAGCAAACTGGCCAGTACCGCCGGTCTGCTTTTTGTGCGTGTAATCGATGTCGACTGCGCGTGCAAGGCTTTCCCGATAAGCAACTTGAGGCGCGCCGACGTTGGCTTCAACACCATAGGTGCGTTTCAGAATATCGACCTTGATATCGAGATGGAGTTCGCCCATGCCCTTCAGGATGGTCTCGCCGCTTTCCGGGTCAACGGAGACGCGGAAGGACGGGTCTTCAACAGCCATCGTGTAAAGTGCTGTCGACATCTTCTCTTGGTCGGCCTTCGTCTTTGGCTCGATCTTGAGGTTGATGACAGGCTCAGGGAAATCCATCTTTTCAAGGATCACCGGCTTGGTCGGATCGCACAGGGTCTCGCCAGTGCGCGTGTCCTTGAGGCCTTGAAGCGCAATGATGTCACCGGCAAAAGCTTCGTCGATTTCCTTCCGCTCATCAGCATGCATCAGATACATGCGACCGATCCGCTCTTTTTTGTCACGCGTGGTATTGGCCAGCGGCATCCCCTTCTCGGCCTTACCCGAGTAGATGCGGCAGAAGGTCAACTGTCCGACGTGCTCAAAGCTCATGATCTTGAACGCGATCAAGGACAACGGGTCGGAATCCAGCGGATGGCGTTCGGCAGCCCCGCCGGTCTTGACGTCAATCGCCTTGTAAGCTTCACGATCTGACGGTGCCGGCAAGAAATCAACGACCGCATCCAGCAACGTCTGCACGCCCTTGTTCTTGAACGCGGAGCCGCACAGCATCGGATAAAACGCACGCGTTACGGTTGCCTTGCGGATCAGACGGCGGATGGTCTCGTTGTCCGGCATCTTGCCTTCCAACCAAGCTTCCATCACGGTGTCGTCCATATCGACGGCTGCTTCAATCATCGAAGCGCGGAACTCTTCGGCCTTCTCGAGCATATCGTCAGGGATCGGCCCCTTGATCATCTTCGAGTCTTTGCCGTCACCGTCCCAGATGATGCTTTCCATCTCGATCAGATCGACAATGCCTTGAAAGTGGTTTTCAGCGCCAATCGGCAACTGAATCGGTACTGCCTTGGCACCCAGCTTTTCCTTGATGTCGGCCAGACACATGTAAAAATCAGCGCCGGTCTTGTCCATTTTGTTGGAGAAGATAATCCGCGGCACGCCGTACTTGTCGCCCTGGCGCCAAACGGTCTCGGTCTGCGGCTCAACGCCCTGGTTCGAGTCTAGCACGCACACGGCACCATCGAGCACGCGCAGCGAGCGTTCGACCTCAATCGTAAAGTCGACGTGACCTGGCGTGTCGATGATGTTCATGCGACGCTTTTTACCGTCACGACCGGCCCAGAAGCATGTCGTCGCCGCAGACGTGATCGTAATCCCGCGTTCAGCTTCCTGCTCCATGAAATCCATGGTCGCCGCACCGTCATGGACTTCACCGATCTTATGGCTCACGCCGGTGTAATACAGAATGCGCTCAGTCGTGGTCGTCTTGCCAGCATCAATGTGGGCCATGATGCCGAAGTTACGATAGTCTTCAATTCTGTATTCGCGGGCCATGGTAAGCCTCGATGTCCTATCTTCGACGTTCGATGCACAGCAAAGACAATGCGCGCGCCACGATAGCCGGATGAATTTTTCGACGCGGGGAAGTTACCAGCGGTAGTGCGAGAAGGCTCGGTTGGCTTCCGCCATCTTGTGGGTGTCTTCCCGCTTCTTGACGGCCGAGCCACGATTGCTTGCCGCATCCATCAATTCAGCTGATAACCGCTCTTCCATAGTGTTTTCATTGCGAGCCCGAGCGGCAGATATGATCCACCGGATCGCCAACGCCTGGCGACGTTCGGTGCGCACGTCAACAGGCACCTGATATGTCGCACCGCCGACGCGGCGTGAACGCACTTCAACAGCCGGCGCCACGTTGTCGAGTGCCGTCCGGAACAAAGCCAGCGGATCGGTTTTTGCTTTGGTCTGGATACGGTCGAACGCACCATACACGATGCCCTCGGCGACCGACTTCTTGCCCTCGTACATGATCGAGTTCATGAATTTGGACAACACGACGTCGCCGAACTTCGGGTCCGGGTTGACGACACGTTTTTCAGCACTGTGGCGGCGAGACATGGCGTGTATCCTGCGCTTTCCCGCCAGATGACGGGAGCCTGCCAGATGGCAGGAGGATGAGCGGGGAGATCGAAACGGGCTAGTTGTCCGAAACTTACTTCGGCCGCTTGGCACCGTACTTGGAACGACGTTGGCGGCGAGCCGAAACACCCTGCGTATCAAGCACACCGCGGATGATGTGATAACGCACGCCGGGCAAATCCTTGACGCGGCCACCGCGGATCATAACCACAGAGTGCTCTTGCAGATTGTGGCCTTCACCGGGAATGTAACCAATGACTTCGAACCCATTGGTGAGACGTACCTTGGCGACCTTACGGAGCGCTGAGTTTGGCTTCTTTGGCGTGGTCGTATAAACGCGGGTGCAAACACCGCGCTTCTGGGGGCAAGACTGCATCGCCGGCACCTTGTTGCGATAGGTGGGCGCCTGGCGGGGCTTGCGGATGAGCTGGTTGATCGTCGGCATTCTCGTCTCGTGCTTACCTTCGCGAACCCGTTTGCTCATAACGAAAGG
>JAYSUN010000245.1:0-4873 GCA_043719045.1 Hyphomicrobiaceae bacterium
GCTGATCGGCAAGATCTTAGGCCTCAACGGCCATGTCATCATCAACAAAGTCGGCGCACCATTCACCGACTATGACGACGTCGCCAAGGCCATCGCCAAGCTCAAGGATGTGAAATACGCCATTCCCCTGATCGAAGGCCAGGTGATGGCGTCGACCCAGGCGGCTGCAACCGGCGGCAGTGTCCGCGGCATGACCGAAGCTGGCATGAAGTCGCTGTCGATCATCGCCAATAACCTGCGCTATGGCTCGACGCTCGACGGCTTCGATGACCAGGAGGGTATCGCCATCGGCGTGCGGCTGGCGGACCAATTGCGCGTGACCATCGGTGATACCGTCTCGCTGGTCGGGCCGCGCGGCGCCTGTACGCCATTTGGCTGTATCCCCCGCAACAAAGCCTATCCGGTGAAAGCCATTTTTGAAATGGGCATGGCCGAATACGATCGCATCATGATTTTCCTGCCCTTGAAAGAGGCGCAGAAGTTCTTCAACCGCGAGGCTGGCGCCGACGTGGTGGAAGTCGTCACGACCAACGCCGAAAACGTCAATCAGACCGTTGCGGAAATGCGTGCGCTTGGCATCCCCAATCTGCATTTCTCGGATTGGCGGCAGCGCAATGAAACATTCATCCGTGTGCTCGATATCGAGCGCATCATGATGTTCATCATCCTGTCGCTGATCGTGATCGTGGCCGCATTCAATATTATCTCGGGTCTGATGATGCTGGTGAAGGACAAGGGCCGCGACATCGGCATTTTGCGCACGATGGGCGCCACCCAAGGCGCGATCATGCGGGTGTTCTTGATTACGGGGGCCGCTATCGGTGTCGTTGGGACGCTCGCCGGATTTGTCATTGGCGTCGTCTTCACCTGGAACATCGAGGCGATCCGGCAGGGCATCATGTGGCTGACCGGGCGGACCGTGTTCGACCCGAACGTCTACTATCTGACGCGAATGCCCGCCGATATGGACCCACTCGAGACGTTTATGATTGTCATGATGGCGCTGCTGTTGTCGGTGCTCGCGACGCTGTATCCCTCCTGGCGCGCCTCGAGGCTCGATCCGGTGGAAGCACTGAGGTATGAGTAGCGCGTTAAAAGTGATCACTCCCGAACTCTGGACAATTTGACACAAATGCAAACTCCAATCCTGCATCTTGACTCGCTGCAGCGCACGTTCAGGCAGGGCGAGCGGGAAATCCGCGTGCTCGCGGGCGCATCGGCGTGGCTCCATGCGGGGCAAGCCGTGGCCTTGGTCGGGCCGTCGGGGGCCGGAAAATCGACCTTGCTGCATGCGGCGGGCCTCCTTGAAACTCCGGACTCTGGTCGCGTCATCGTCAATGGTCGCGATTGCTCGCAGCTCGATGACGATGCCCGCACCCGGGTGCGACGCGAAGAGATGGGCTTCGTGTATCAGTTCCATCAACTCCTGCCGGAGTTCACAGCGCTCGAAAACGTCATGATCCCGCAACTGATTCAGGGCACGTCGAAGACCGATGCTGCGATCCGCGCGACCGAATTGCTGAGCCATATCGGCTTGGGTGAACGCCTTGATCACCGACCGGCGCGGCTGTCGGGTGGCGAGCAACAGCGGACGGCCATCTGTCGCGCACTGGCCACGCGACCTAAGCTGCTGATCGCCGATGAGCCGACGGGCAATCTTGATCCTACGACTGCGGAGCATGTCTTTTCCGAGTTGCTGGACCTGATTACGCGGACCGGTGTGGCAGCACTGATTGCCACCCACAATATGGCATTGGCCGCCCGCATGCACCGTGTGTTGCGCTTGGAACACGGCTTGCTCAAAGAAATCGAACCGCAACGCGTGGGGTAAATGACGATGCAAATCTCACTGATTGTGTGCATGGCGCGGAACCGGGTCATCGGGCGCAACGGCGGGATGCCCTGGCGCATGCCGTCGGATCTGAAGCATTTGCGCGCCATGACGTTGGGTAAAATTGTCATCATGGGGCGCAAGACGTTCCAATCGATCGGCAAGCCGCTGGATGGGCGGAGCAACTACGTGGTCACGCGGCAAGCAGGATTGGTGATCCCTGGTGTGACGGTGGTCGCCAGCGTTGCCGACGCCTTGGCCGCTGCACGCAGCCATGGTTCTGGTGAGGTGATGATCCTCGGGGGCGGCGAGATTTATGCCCAGGCCTTGCCTTTGGCCGACCGCATTTATCTGACCGAGTTGCAGGCGGAGATTGACGGCGACACGCTGTTTCCGCCCCTCGATCCCGTGGTTTGGAAAGCAACTTCGCGCACGCCGCTTGCCACGGGGCCAAAGGACGACTACCCCGCGGACAGTCTCATTTACAAGCGCATACACTAAGGACGACGGGCCATGGCCAAACCAGACAACCGCGGACGCGACGAGCACAAGCGGGGTGGCGGCAAAGCTCATAAACCGGCCGCAGCCAAGGGGCCGACCCAGCGCATGTTGCGCGTTGGCGAGATGATCCGCCATAAACTCGCGGAAATGCTGGCTCGCGGTGAAATCCACGACGATGTCCTCGGCCGGGCCGTGATCACAGTTCCCGAAGTGCGTTTGGCCACCGACCTGAAGTACGCCACCGTCTATGTCATGCCATTGGGCGGTAAGGACATTCCCGGCGTCCTGGCGGCGCTTGAGCGCAACAAAAAATATATCCGCAGCGAAGTCGCGCATGCAGTGAACCTGAAATACGCACCGGATCTGAAATTCCGCGCCGATGAGACATTTGCCGAGGCGGATCGCATTGGCCGCATCATGTCCAGCCCGAAAGTGCGGCAGGATATTGCCAAAGCTGACGCAGAAGAACCCGGTGAGCCTGGCTCAGAGAAATGAGGCTGTCGTGAGCCTGCCGGTAGAGCGGCGACCGAGCAACGTATCAGTTACTCGCGGCGCCCAATGATAATGCCTTCAACGGCAACAGCTTTAATCCATTTAGAATTACAGTCTAACAAAGCTCTGCTGATTGAGCACCGTCCGTCGATTCGGTTGCTGATCAATCCGGAGATTGTCATGTCACTGCTCGTGATCGTTGGTTTTTTGATCGTGGTGGCTTTGGGCCTCGCCATCGTCGGCGCGGGTCAGTGGCGGCACCATCGCGGTGCAGCATTGGTGGCATTGGGGGCAGCGCTGGGTCTCATCCTGGTCACCACAACTTCGATCTGGCCAGCATTGACGGATGAAACGCACATCGTCGAGCAGCGCCGGTTGCGGCAACAGGTGGCCGAGATTGTGCGTGAACGCGATACACTTGTGGCCGAAGCCAGCACCACCCGACTACAAAACAAATCTCTCGAGAGCATTCACCTGGCCACTTTGGATCGCATTGAACGCGAAGTGTCCGACGTGCATCGCCGCTATCGCGAACGCGGTGGCGACATCGTGCTCGACACGGCGCGAGTTGACACCGGCGCGCTGGCGCGCGTGGACGCGCTTGCTGCCAACGTGCAGGCTTTGAAAAATCTGAGAACCAAGCCACCCGCCCCGTTAATCCGTGTCGAGCCGGCATCACCGCGTGAAACGTCGACCCGCGACCTGGTCCGACTGCGAGATCAGTTGGCGGCAACGGTCAAGACTGACAATTACGACGTCGAACCCTATCCCGCGCGTGAACTCGTCGGTGGCCGGCAAGGCAAGTATTATATGGTCGACATGAAGAACGCGTCGAGCGGCATCCGTTATTTCTTCGACGGCGGCAAATACGTCCTACGCACGGGACATGCAGAATTCCGCTCATCGCTGAACGTCTTTATCGCCGACGTGCTCGCCAAAATGGAGGGCAACGTCCGCTATGACTTGTTCGTGCGGGGCAATGCGGACAGCAAACCCTATGAAGGGCGCGTGGATCCAGCCCACGAGTACAAGCAGGTGAGTTATCTGCTCCAAAACGGAACCGACCGTTACGCGAGCCAAACTGGGCAAACCATTCTGGAGCGCGGCGTGGTCCGGAACTCGGATTTGCCGAACCTCCGCGCAGCCTTCATGCGTGATCTCGTCGCCAGCACGTATCCGGTGAAAACCCCGATCATCCTCGAAGGCGCCATTGCCCCCAAGATCAATGACCGCGACCGCAATGTCGAACTGATTCTGTTCGTCGATTGGTGAGACAGTCCGCATCGTCGCCGAGCCCCGACTTCTGCGTAACCCCGACTTCTGCGTGACCCCGACTTCTGCGTGACCCCGACTTCTGCGTAACGGAGACAGCATGCAAACCGCTTCAGAGCCCATGGCTCAAAGTTATCTGTTAAAGCGCAGTGCACTGGCCAAACGGCTGGCTGAAAGCTGCCAATTCAAGCGTTTCACGTTGATCGACGATACACAGCTGGATTCCGATGTCTTGGCCGGTGGCCTGCGAAAAGTTCTGGGCCGTGAGATTGACATCGAGATCGCACGCAATCTGCATGCCCTGCACAAGCTTTGGGCGAATGCGAAGCCGGATTTGGTGTTTCTTGATGACCGCTTGGGTCATATGGGTTCGGCCACAACCAACATTCCGGGACTGCGGCGGATGGGCTATGACGGCCAAATCGTCGTCAACTCCGGCCTGATGACGCGGGATCGCCGGTCTGAGTTGATCCAGCTCGGTGCGTTTGAGGCCTTGCACAAGGATGATCTCGATACCACGCGCTTGATCGAGTTGCTGCTGCAGCTGACAGATGTCGGTGGCGGCGCCAATGCCTTAGGACACTCCGCAAAATAACTGCTTCCAATTGTCGGGTTCAGCTGCCTCATCTTGCTTAGTCGTCACCTCCGCGGAGGCGGAGGCCCAAGCAAGTAGCAGCGAGTTCTTCGGTGCGATTGATCTCTTTGAATCAGCGCGTTATCTATCGCGACGCTTTGCGTGCCGAGGGTTGCTTGGGTACCCGCCCCATCTGCTGGCGC
>JAYSUN010000246.1:0-1801 GCA_043719045.1 Hyphomicrobiaceae bacterium
CAGGCGAGGCAGCGACCTTTGCCGGCAAAGATCCGGAACCCCAGGACCTCGCGCTGGTTCAAAGCTGATGACTCCCCGCCCACCCAACGGTCGAACCGAGTGAGCGGCGAAATCAGGCTACGCTCGTAGCTGGTCAGCGCCCGCACGATGGATTCGCCCGTCAATGCCTGCGGCCCATTGAACAGGCGGGCAAACTCCGAAACGTAACTTGGGTCGCGCGACAACCAGACAACTGCTGCTTCCAGTGTCGCGTCCATTTCGCCGTCACGTTCGATGGCATCTTTGGACTGCGCTTCGAGCGTTGGCGCGCGCGCATCCCAATAGAAGGCACGGCCATAACCGACATTCCACAATGAGATTGAGTTCCGCGGCAAATTCTGGCCCTTGTTACCACGAGCACGCGGGCGCGCATCGGCAAACGACCGCTCGGGATCATGGCACGTCGCGCAACTCATCTTGTGATCGGCTGACAGCCTCGGCTCGCGGAACAAACGAGCACCGAGCGCGATTTCATCGGCATTGGCTTGCTGTTGCGGCGCTGGGCGCGCGAATAGGGTTTTCAAAACTTCAAGTGGGACGCCCGATGTCTCGTTTTGCGACGGTGTCGTGGCTTCAGTCGGTGACGGTCTCAGACCAGGCAAAGTCGGAAACGGTTGGGCGTTCGGCACTGGGCTCGCGCCTGTTGCGGGCGGTATGCTCGTCGGCGCATCTCCCGATCGTTGCGCCGGGGACAAGGGCGCCACTGGGGCAGGCGCTGGCGGTCCGGTCTGCGTGAGCCGAGGTCCAAGCGGCACATTTTTTAGTGGCGGCGGCGCACGGCGCGAGCCTGCAGGCAGCTGAACTGCCGGGGATCTGTTTGATTTGGACCTGCCGGCTTCAGAGTTATCCCGCTGTCGTGAAACGCCGCGTTCACCTTTTTCGAGGCCGCCTGCGTCCGCTTGCCACGCCGTTAGCAGAACACTGGTTGCCAACGCCCCGACGCTGAACAGCGCAATCAGCATCAGCACGTAACGGCGATGTTGGACTTGGTCTGGTTTCAGATTCATGGGGTGCCATAGGGGCGGAAGCACCAGAGAGTTGCAATCCCTGCGCCAAACTTAGCCCCGTAATCTACTACACCGTTTGGACGTATGCGTATCGCTGGGTTGACTATTTCTGGCACGCGCGCGTGGTTTTCAGTGGCGAGCGTTAATGCAGGTCACTCAACCGAACAGCATTCCACGGCAATCGTTCGTTGCGAGGACGGGCGGTCGATCAAATGACCGCAAGCTTTTCCACAGCGTTGTGTTGCCTCCCGACCTAGCCGTGCGCGGTCTCTGAGCTGGTGTGCTAATCAATAGCCAGCGTCTCGTGCCGTTCATTCAACCCCCATTGGAGACTCTCATGCCACTATTCAAAATCGCGGCTGCTACAGGCATCCTGATCGGCCTATCCGTTGGGACGCAGGCTTCGGCCAAAACCTGTGTTATGGCCGGCGGCGAAGCGACGATGATCACGCTCGAATCAGCCAAGTTCATGGCAAATGCCGCACTCAACAATTCCATCAAAGACAAGGGCTTGAAGCCTCAGGGTGCCGCCAAAGTCACCTGTAAAGATCCGGCCCCGCTGACCTATTGTCTCGCCCAGCAAAAGGCCTGCAAGTAGACGAGTGTGGCGTCGCGCCTTGGTTGATCGGTGGTCCGGCTCGACTGGGATCAACCAAGGCGCGCTGCACGCCACACTCAGCCATTGATTTTGCTCGTGGCCCTCATGTCGCGCCAAAATTGAAAGAAGTCGCGGCCATTCAGCAATTTTGGCGCGA
>JAYSUN010000247.1:0-14538 GCA_043719045.1 Hyphomicrobiaceae bacterium
TGGTGGTGACGGTCGGTCGCGACACACAGCCCGGCTTTGTCGTTTCGTCACCCGATGCGGTGTTCCGGGACCCCCATGTCGTATCTGCGGCGGTATTGAGTGGTCCCCAGACGTTGCTCTCACCGGAGGCCATTGTCCATTCTGAGCACCCCGTCGATGGCAAGTGCGTGAGCGTGCCGTTGATCAGGGGCAACGTTTGGATACAAAACACGGCGGCGATTAGGGTGTTGGTCGTGCTGCCGGCACGACGTGCCGACGGCAACTTGTTGACGGCGTCGGCGGCATCGCGTTTTGCCATCCGCGTCAATGCACTGAGTAGCCCTGAATAGGTTTCGTGCGGTCTGGGTGCCAGCTGAAACAGGTCTGTGAATTCACCCTTGTCGTACTTCGTAAGAATATCAGCAGCCAGCTCAGTGACCGCACGCTCTGGCGCGGCGACTGCGGTCGAGCGTCCCGCGCGTGCATTGCGATGTGAATTGATGTCGACGATATTGGTGGTCGACGTGTGTTCGGTCACTGGCCGCTCCATCTGATCAATCCTTGGCGAGGTACTTTCCGACATCCTGGTAGTGTGTCTTCATCGCGCTATAGGCCGCGCGTCCGGATTTTGTGAGTTGATAAGGCTTTGACGGCGGTGCGCTCTTATTCTTGATCACTTCGGCGACTTCTAACAAGCCCCGTTCTGGCGCTGAGAGTTGCTTCAGTGCGCGATAGACTTGTGGCTCGACGACACTGCGTTTGAGTATACGTTCCAATAGACCAGCTATGGCTTTGCCAGTCGGCTCGACGTTTTCTTTGTTGAGCGTGACGATGGCGTCGATGATGAGCAACTCGACAAATGACAGCGGGTTCTCGTCAAGGCCTTGATAGGGCACATGTTTGACCTCTGGTTTTCGCTTAAGCATGGCATTTCCAAACATTGTGTTCCAAAGCGTCCCCACTCAGGGAACATACACATTGATGCTACGCACTGCAATAGATGATTGACACTTTCATTTTTGATACGTACTATCAATTCGTAGCTACACTTAGAATGTAGAGTGCTGCAGGAAAGACGGACAAATGCAACGGCCAGCGCAAGCAACGCGCACTTAACGACCTGATTTTCTAAATCTACGCCTACCCAACACCGGCGAAGGCCTCCACCGGTGACGGGGAAGTCATGTCCCTTCGCAGGCCAAAACCAGGAGACAAGAAATGACAAACACACCACTGCCTTACCAGCCACACGGTGAACCTATGGTCGACGGCGAGCGCGCCGAACCGACCCTCTCCAGTAACGTAGTAGTGCTGCCTCGCGGCGATGCTGCGGGCGGTTCCGACGATGCCGCCTACAAGGAGCTGATCGAGTTTATCGCGAAGTTCAAAGACGACGACACTGAATGCAGTCATTTGACGCCTGAAGATTTTTTGGAGGGTCGCTGACATGAGCGCACGAGTTCCAGAAATTTCCCGTTCGTCACTCATCGCTATGCCGGCGAAAGCAGCAGCACCGCAGAACGAACCAAGCGTACTGCGAGCACATCAAGCGCCGGACAGTAACAATCGCGGTGAGCGCTATTTGCCACCCACATTCAACCGGCGCGTTGTCCGATTTCTAGCCAAACACAAAATCAAGTCGTTGATTGTCAGAGGACAGGAGCGTTACCTGGTCATCAACGGCCCGCCGGGTGTTGGCAAGACGTCTGGCTTTCTGGTCGCCGCATCAGAACTCGGGTTCGGCGTTGTCATCGTCTCCGCCGCCGAACTGGCCGGCGACACCGAGGGCGCGGCTAACCGGGCATTCCGAGCGGCGCTTGCCGCCGCCGAGGCTATTTCCCGGCGCTTCGGGTATCCGGTCGTCGTACTCATCGACGACATGGATTTGTCGATCGCGGGTCCGGACGATGGCCGAACTGAGCGCACCATCAACTCTAACCTACTGATGCAGGACATCCAGTGGCTGGCCGACAATCCGCGGCAGTACACGACCTGCTTGGGTGGTCCAGTGCCGGTTGTGTTTACCGGCAACGACAGTCGGTATCGGCCAAGTCTGTTTCGTGATGGTCGCGCCGACCGGTTTACCTACCAACCGACGCCGGACGAGCAACGCGAGATCATCGAGCGCTTGTTCAAGCCTAAGACCACGACTGAAACCTGGACAGTGCGCGCCATCGCACGCGCTTACAGCCACAAGCCGGTGAGCTTTTTCGCGGCTCTGAAATCTGACCTCGACGTCGAACGCCTCGACCGCGTTCTCGATGGCGGGCTCGATGACATTCCCGGCATCGAATCCGAACTCGCCAAACCTAACGCGCTCGACCGGCGACTGTTGAAACGTCTGGCCAAACTGCGGGCGTCCGCCGACGCGCGCAGTCATTTCTGAGGCTTGGAAACTAAATCAATAGGAGAACCGTCATGCCTTTGAAGCCAAAACTCAATCCGCATATCACCTTGCAACCGATACCGAGAATTCTGGCACGCACGGCTATGGCCGGGGAGTGGGTTAAGAACCTCGGCGGCAGCGCCGAAGAGGTCGAGATCGCCCAAAAAGGTATCGCGCTCGGTGTCATCCGTAGCATCAGCATCTATGGTCTCGACCAGAACGATGAGACACAACGGGAGAAGGTTGACCTCAATTTCGATGACAACACCAGCGGCGACATTGAGTTAGACACCTCAGGAGGGAAATCGATCGCCGAAGCCATCGACCCCGGTATGGCCAAAGCCATCGCGTTTGCTAAGCGTCAGTTCCAAAAGCAAGGTCTCACTACACAAACGCAGTTTCTTTATCGTGAAGCCGTTTATGCCGATCCGGCCAAGCTTGCAGAAGTGCGAGAGTTGCTTGGAACGTCGGATTGCGAACCACCTCCAATCGCGGAAGGTTACAAGGAACGTCAGTTCCTGACCATGCGACCGGGTAAGGACCCCGGTACATTAGTCTCGATGTCGACCACCCGCAAATCTCGTGGGGGGCGGCGATGAATGCCAAACCTATATCTCGCCCCTCAGACCGTCACGACATGCTGTTGCTCGATGTTCCAGTTGTGTTGCAGTCGTCGGTCACCAGCTGTGCCTTGGCAACTGTCTCGGGGATCGTCTGGTATTTAACTGGGCGGCAAGTGCCACAGCGGGAATTGTCGGCCATGCTCGGCCAACGCTGGGCCAGAGACGGCACACGTATGGCTGATGCGGTCAATCTCGTACGCCGGTTCGCCGGCGTCGAGGTCGAGGAGCGATCCAGCACGACGTTCGTTCTGGTTGAGGCAGCCATCCGCTCGCGGCGTCCGCTACTGGCAGCGCTGCATGTCGAGCCGCGGCTCGGACACATGACGACCGTGGTCGGCGTCGTCACTGGGAGGCATCCACAGGTCATCGTCAACGATCCTAATTTCCGCTGGTCGTTGCTCATTCCGTGGCCGGAGTTTGCAGCGTCTTTGCAGGGCATCGCTTTCGTCTGCGGCGTTCCTGCGTCAGTCGTGTCGCGGTCGACCACCGCCGGGATAGGGCAGCCATGACCCGAGCAAACCGCCAACAGAACAGACGAACTCGAACGGTCGGACATCCTCGGGACGGCCCACACCACCAATGTCAACACATGCTGCCACGCTTAATCCACCAAGGAAGGTGTCCCATGATGATCGATAACAATGTTCCGAAATTCGTCTTCAATGATGTCGAGGTGGTGCTTTACCCGCATGACCGCGCGCTCGTCATCACCGTCAATCAGTGCGGTGTCTGTCGTTTGCGCATGATGCTCGCGATAGAAGGTCCGGAAACCGAAGCCATCCGTGCTCGGGTGAGTCACGAGCTCAGCATTGATCTACAACAACAGGCGGCTTAGCATTGGACGATCTAAAAAGACGGGCGGTATGGCTACGGCTGTGCTGCCCGATTGCCTTCTCACAGAAACAGTAAATAACGTCAAAACCGCCATCACGTGTCATTCTGCGCCAGGGATCAAAGCCCGTCAGGGCGAAGACCAACGGGGCAGGGAAGTCTGAAAACGGCCCAGACATGAGTCGGGCTTCGTTAACGCGAGCCCGGCCGCAGCTGGGAGGTAATTGCGAGAGCCCTCACGGTGCAAGGCGGCGCCCGTCAGTCAGACAATAAATATCGTTAGATGCTCAAATCGGTGGACAGAGTGGCTCCGGTGGGCAGCAGTCTGGCCCGCATTCTGTATAATTGCAAAATGCTCAACAAAACGCGGACAAAGCAGATCAACCAATTGGTCAATGGGCCAATGGCGCATGTCGAGCTCGGACGCTTGTTTGCTCTCGTCGATAAGGACAAAGAAATTCCACTTGAAACGCCATCGTCGTGGGGTCGTAAGATTTACGGGTTCATGGGGTGGTCGGAGTTGCTCGCCCTGCCGCGGGTTGTGTTGCTTGCCGAAGCGGGCAGTGGAAAAACGGAAGAATTTCAGGCGCGGTGTTGGGCATTGCAGGGAGAAGGCAGGCCTGCGTTTTTCGTCCGCGTCGAGGATTTAGCGGACGACGGCCTTGACGCCAGTCTCGACGGCGACGCTGCCGCCCTTCTTCAGGCTTGGAAGCAAGGATCAGAGATTGGATATTTCTTCATCGATTCAGTCGATGAAGCGCGTCTCAATCATAAGAGTTTTGAAAAAGCCCTGCGGCAGTTTGCGCGCGAACTGGGTAGCGACCTTGGCCGTGCACATGTCCTGGTCTCATGCCGCATCAGCGACTGGAAGGGTCGGGGCGATTATAACGCCGTCGAACGCTGGTTACCGATGCCAATCATTAGTGCACCGGCATTGCTATCCGACGCGGACGGCGCTCTCCTGAATCCGATATTCGAGAAACAGGAAAAGAAAAAGGAAGCGTCGGAGGTTAAATCGACGGCATTGCAAATCGTACGGCTTGTGTCCCTCTGCGACACTGACCGCCGAGCACTCGCAATCGCCTCAGGTGTGTCAAACCCTGACGCGTTTATGGCGGCCATCGCACGACAGGGTTTGGGGCCGTTGGCGGATCGGCCGGGCGATCTTTTAGAACTTGCGGAATACTGGAAAGCGCATGGTGCGTTCGCCAGCCTTGTGGAGATGACCGAATTTTCCGTAACCCTGAAACTCACCGAGCGCGATACGTCGCGTCCGGACAATGCCATCCTGACCCTGGAGCGCGTCCGTAAGGGTGCCGAGCGGATCGCTGCTGCCTTGACGCTTGGACATACCTTTACCGTGCGGGCGCCAAACCAAGAGGCTGACCCAACCCTGGCGATGGGTGCTCTTGATGTGAAAGACATCCTTCCGGACTGGTCCGACTCCGAGCGCGGGACATTGCTGCGCCGTGGTGTGTTTGCCCCAGCCACCTATGGCCGCGTGCGCTTTCATCACCGGGGAACACAAGAATATCTCGCGGCACAATGGTTTGATCAGTTGTTGAAGGCCGGATGTGACCGCCGATCGGTGATGGAATTGCTGTTTGCGTCCCGCTACGGCACCGATACAGTCGTGCCGTCGCTACGCGCCGAAGCGGCATGGCTAGCGCTCTGGCATCAAGACGTTTGTGCCGAGCTGGTGCGCCGCGAGCCGACGACGCTTATTCAAAACGGCGATCCGGCTTCACTACCGGTGAGCGTTCGGCGGGACTTGCTGTTGCGATATGCCACGCTGCACCAAAGCGGCGATATCAGCAACGATCGGTTGGATGACCGTGCTTTGTGGCTCTTCAGTCGCGGAGACTTAGCGGACGCAGTGATCGCTGCTTGGGGCTGCAACACCCGCGAAGACTTCCGCCTGCATGCTTTGCGCATTGTGCGCGATGGCAAGCTTTCGAAGTGTCAGCCGCTGTGGCGCGAAGTCTTGGCGCAGCCGCTGCGCGAGAAATCGCGAGACTACCTTCGTGCCGTTGCTCTCGATGTGGCTAGAGCTTGCTGTGATACGGATGCCCTCGTGCAGGCTGCGGCGACCTTGGCCGCCAGTCCTGGACAATTCGGCGAAGTCACGGCGACTCATCTCACCGAAATGCTATTTCCGCAGCACTTCTCAGTGCAGCAGTTACTTGCTGTGATTGCCGAGTGTCAGCCGGTGTCAGGAAACTCAGTTGGCGGATTTGCGTATGTGCTGGACAAGTTGTTCGCTGCGTGCCGGAACAGGGAAGAGCGTACGGCGCTCTTTGGTGGGCTGGCAGACCTAGCCATAACGGCGCCGTTCAAGGACGAATACTCGGGCATCTCCCGTCGGCATCACCGGCTTGCGGAACATCTTGTACCTTTGGTCATGCAGGCTCTTGAAGAATTGGCGTCAGGGTATCCAGCACCGGAACTCATTCGTGCGTTGATGGCGATTGAGCGCGGTGACCGTTACCACCGGCATGATAAAGAAAAGAAGCTCGCCGAAAGCGTGCAAGGGCGCCCGCTGGTAAACCAGGCGCTGCTGTGGGCCGACGTCGACGGAGCCAGCAGCCTCTCGCCAGCGCGACCGGAGCGTCCAGAATACATTCATCAGATCCATCTTTATGGCGGATCACTTTGGGGTTTCGGCATCGGAGACCTGCAATGGCTGATCGGAGACATAACAGGCACGCGCGTTCTCAGTGATCGGCGTATGGCGCTTGGCATTGCCGTCGGGGTGCTCATGCAGGCTGGAGAGTGGGACGCAAGACAATTGGAGTTGGCTAATGCGGTGAAAGGTCAGATCGAGTTGGAACGCGCGCTAACTGAACTATCGACACCGCCCCCGCCGAGTGCCGCGATGGAGCGCATGGCAATCCGTGACAACGTTTACAAGAAAAAGCGAGAAGCTGAGGAAGCGGAAGCAAAGCAGTGCTGGCGCAACCTGCGCGCGGAGCTGCAGGCCGAACCATCGCGCATTTCGGATCCTGTCCGCTTAGCGCCACCCGACGTCATCGGATTCCATGATCTACAAAATCTGACGCGATGGCTATGCTCGCACACCGGCAATGGGTCGGAAGACAAGGCTGTCTTGCATTGGCGGGCGTTGGAAGCTGGGTTCGGCAGTGCCGCGATCGCGACAGCGTACCGTAACGCTATGCAGTACTTCTGGCGCGTGATGCCGCCGCGGTGGCCCGAGCGCAAAGATGGCGGCGTGCTAACCACATATTTCGTCACGGAACTCGCGCACGCTGGCGTGTGCCTGGAGGCGGCAGAAGATGCAGACTGGGCCAAGAGACTTACCCCAGCGGAAGCCTTACGAGCGAGTGAACTTGCTTGCCGAAGCGACAACAGCCGCCCCGCATGGCTCGACGACCTCATCAAGGAACATCCGGCAATAGCGATACTGGAGCTGCGCAGGACGCTGGACGCAGAATGGATTGCCCCGAACGACAACCAGCGCAGGTTTCTCTACGACTACGCGCATGCGAACGGCGAAATCATACCCGAAGTGCGTGACCTGCTGATCGAACTTGCACTCGGTGATAAGCCACCGGCGGTTCGCGCAGCAGAACTTAGCCTTCGCATTATACAGCACGCGCGGAACTGGGTGGAGGCAGCGAAACTTGCGGCCACCGCAACCGCGCGTCTAGATAACGTCACAAACGACAGCGACGCCGAGTTGGTCGCGGTCAACATCGCATTGTTGCTAATGGCTGATGCAAAGGCCGGTTTCGGGCGCTTACAGAACTGGATTGATAGCGCCGCGCCGGACTCAAGATCGCAACGGGCGTTGTTCATGCTGGCCCGGCTATTTGGCCGTGACCACGCGCTCGTACCACGTGAACTCAACACCATATCCGTCGAAGACCTCCTGGATTTGTCGCGTTTGGCTTATAAAGAAATCAACTTGCTTGAGGACGTCGAGCATGAAGGCAGCTACACGCCAGACCTCCGCGACGCGGCAGAAGCCGCCCGCAGTGCCATTTTGTCAGCGATTATCGACCGGCCAGGGCCGGAAGCGTACGCGGCGCTAGTCGCGATCGGCACCTCAGGCATTGCCGGAATCAAGCCGACACGCTTCCGAGAGCTCGCGCATGGGAAAGTGGAACGGGACGCAGAAATTGTACCTTGGACGCCGAAGGACGTTGTCGCGTTTGAGGCGACCTCAATGCTGCCCGTCAAAACGGCTGACAATTTCTATGCTGTCGTGCTGCGTGTCTTAGACGAAATCCAGTACGGGCTGACACAGGAGGATATGTCCTCCCGCAGGCTTTTGCAGTCAGCTGCAAACGAGGAGCAGGTGCAGGGCTGGCTCGGGGAACAGTTCAAACTGAGGGCGCGCGGTCGTTACCATGTGCATCGCGAGCCGGAGGTTGCCGACAAAAAAGAGCCTGACATAATTGCGTCGGCGATCGCCATTTCGGTGGAGGTCGCAATTGAAGTGAAGGACGCCAACAAAGATTGGACAGTACAGGACCTTGAGGACGCCCTCACGACACAACTGGCCAAGCAATATTTGCGCCCCGCTAACCGTCGTCACGGCGTACTGGTTATCACCCTACACACGCCGCGGACCTGGCGTGATCCGGTCGATAAGTCGATACTCAGTTTTGCGCAGGTGATCGAACGACTGACAGCCTTGGCGACCACGATCACGAGCAATCAAAGTGGCCTGATTTCAGTTCGAGTTATTGGCATCGACGCAAATTAGAAAAAAATTACTACAGCAGTTGCTAAGCAGACGGGGTACAAGCCACCGGGCAGTCGACGAGCGATTCTGCTTAAGGGTCACTGCACCACGCGCTTAATTAAAGCAACAAACCGCTCGATACAAGAGAGGGCAACAAAAAAGCCCCGGTGATAAACCACCGGAGCCCTCAGAGAGACGCAGCGCGCCGTTCAAACTTTCTTGCCTTTGGGCTTCTGCTCTTCGACAGTTGCCGGAGCCGTTTCTGGCTCTGGCTCTGGCTCTTTCCACTTGCGTAGAACGAGTTTGCCGTCGAGGGGCAGGGCTTGCAGGAGAAGATTAAAGCCTTCGCCGTCCTCATGGACGAAGGCCACGCCGAGGTTCAACCAGAAATCGTCTTGATTCCTGCGTTGAACAACTGAGTAGACGCGATGCGATGGATGCTTGTCGGTTTTGTCGGCCATGGTGGCCTCCGTGTTGCAGCCAGACCAGAGCGCGCGCAAAGAGCGCCGCCCCCTCACACCCGAATGAGTGCGAGCGTCTCGCGGCGACTGGGGCTCATCGAGAGGCGTTGGCACGCGCATGTTTGAAGGGATGATCCCATCGTAACGCATAGCGGCACACTCGGACATCAATGGGTGTGCAAAACTGTACCTGACAACGCATCTTAGTCAGTAAGACTGAGGAAGCGTCCCTGCGTACCGTTGTAGTATCGCGCATTCATGTACAAGAGGCCGGTGTCGGTGTTAGTGACGTGTCTGGTACAACAGAGGTACTTGAGGTCTATAGCGCACGTGGGCATCACAGCATGCTGCCGCTTGCCGGTAGGCCAAATTCCTGCCTGATGTCGCGTTCGAGTGCATCGCCGTCGAAGCCGTTCTTTACACGCCGCTTGAGGTCTTGGACAACGCGGATGACATTGTCGAGTTGCAGTAGTTTTCGTTGATCCTCAGAGCCGGCAACAAAGGCCGAGTGGTCTATGAAGAGCCGATAATCGACATCCCCCTTCCGCAAGAGTTTGCGCTCCTTGACGGGTCTTCCTTCAGCAATTTGAGCATCAAGCATTGACCGGGGGTACATCGTAGGAATGATGCCGAGATCTGAAATGACGTCCCCATAGTTGTGATTGGCAAGAAGTTGGTTTAGTCGAGATTCGATGTCCCGTTGAATACTGCAAAAGGAGTGCATGACGTCGTCGGAAATAAAACCGGTTTCGCTGGACATGAAACATTTCATCTAAACTATTTTCTAGGGAGATAGCTTTGCTCTTTCAACCAAGCCTTGAATTCATCGGGCGAAATATACCCGTAACTACGCGAAATTTTATCAGGTTCGGATTTTGAAACATAGTCAAACATGTTCATGAGAATATCAATATTGTCTTGCTCTACCGTAGACAATGAGTCATAAGGTCGTTGTGTTGAAAAAATAAGTTTATTCCACAGCTCTGAGAACTCACTGTAATTTATGATTTCATCTGCGAACAAGCCAACTAAAGTCAAATAGTAGTAATATTTACTCATGTTACTTTGCGAGTATTTTGATAAGTGGTGCATGTGCGGTTCATGTCGTCGGATGAAAGTGGCCCTGCAACGGCGATGGCAAATGCAATCAATGAGATTGTGTCTGAAGCTATAATAGGCATAAGTTATTTGTAAGGAGAGATAGCTTCCTTTCGCTTTTTTAATTTGGTAAGTTGACGTTAGAGTTTCGATGGGGCGGGGCCTATTGTGGGAAGTAATTTTCCGGTTGCTGAAAAGATTAAATGTCGTAAAAGACTTTTAATGCGTGTTGCTAGCCGGCGAAATAATCGCCTTCCTCAAAGTGCCACACGCCGTCCTTTTCGCCTTTTTCCAAAAGCTTGAAAGCGCTTTTTACGTCAGAGTGCGGCGGAAAATCGACCGCGTACAAAATCCGCTCACCGTCAACCTTACTTTCGAAGGTTGCCCCCAAAGTCGCGATGGGCCTCCAGTATTCTGCAAATTGTGCCTTGGGATTATCAATCAGTTGCAATATTCTGTATGTAGAGTGCCCTCCTTTTTTTTCGATTTTGTCAAAAAAAATCGTCTCATCTCTCAGCTTGCAAGAAATAGTATCGCCTAAGCTTACTCCCTTTATGTGAAATGGGATGTTGTCCAATACTAGATAAGAACCCGCTCCGGGAATTGCCCATAGTGATTCTGTCGAAGCGTTATCGATGTTGTCGCTACTTAGATTAAAATTTACTTTCACATTTTGCATATTACTATCGTAGTCCAATTAATGATTTGATGTCACCGACAAGTCGCCCCGCAAGGTATGAAACGGTATTCATCTCATTCTTCCGTTTGTGAGTGCCTGACGAGCAGGACAACAAGTAAAGTAAAGCAAGCCCCCTGAACGAATGGCTTTGCGGTATGATAGAGCGCGAATGTGTTTGACCCAAACTGTGATGGGTCATTTAGCCATGGACCAGGAAGTTTTACGAGAAATAGTACAAATAGTATGGTTCCGATGTAGATGAATACTTTATCCCGCGAAATTATCCACTCTCTTAACGACAGAGTAGATGGAATCAAATATGCGGCAAGGATCAGTATGTCGAAAGATGTAAAATGCATAATGCTAGATCTTGGGTTTGATAATTTCCTGACGCAGGAGCAGCTGCATCATTTGTCGCTGCTCTTTTGTTGGCGCTGGTCCAATGAACGTTTTGACTGGCAGTTCATCGATGACTTTTCGATCTGGCGCAATTCTTTGCTTGGTCTTCTCTCTGAACTCCAGGGCCCAAGATTTCTGATCTGTGTATTCTGAGTATTTTTCAGCAGCCAGAGCGGCAACACCAGTCCCGACGTAACCGGCGGCTTTCCAAAAACCTTTCGGCAACTGCGGCGGTTCAGGATCAAAAATCTGCATCGGACCTGGCACTTGCACAAGCCTGCGCGTGTCAAACGATTGCTGCCAGGTTCCATCTCCGCGTGAAATCAGATTTTGCACGCCTGATACCACTAAATACCCACCAACAAGAATTGCAGCAGGGACAACTATTTCCGGCGCAGCCAACATCAAAGGTGCAGCGAGCGCGGCCTGCTTGCCATCCGGATCAACATACTTCACCGGATTATTGCGCGCGTAGCTGTAGGTGTTAAGTTGCTGCGGATCAGCAAGCAAACGCTGCTGCATCTGACGGTCACCGCCAAGCGAATTCACCGCGCTGTCCTGACTGAGGAAGCGTCCCTGCGTGCCGCTGTAGTAGCGCGCATTCATGTACAAGAGGCCGGTGTCGGTGTCGGTAATGTGTCCCGTGAAGCCGCGCTTGTCGGTGTAGGTGCCGAGTGTTGTGCGTGTGCGGCTCATGTCGTCGGATGAAAGTGGTCGCCCTTTAGTGATTGGGTTGCCTGTTCGATTGCGGCTTTTCCGTACAATCGTTGCGAGAACTGTGTTTTTCGTAGACGGCCATGAACCGAATAAATCACGCGCAATCCATCTCCCAATCTTAGCGATCTTGGCTGCAAGGTGCCGACGTCGACGCTGATCACGGTAGAGGTCGTTATCGTCGACAATTCATAGCCAAACAAGCGTGACCTCACAAACCGCGGACCTACTTCGATCGTCAGCCCTGGCGGTACAATAATCGCAAGAAGCGCGACAGAAGATAGTAGTCCAAAGCCTACAATCTGATGCCAAGTTATCGAGGGAGTAGCGTCGGCAAGTGGAACTAAAAACAACATGGCAACAAACAGAAGGGGAGTATTATATTTCCAATCGCCGCGATATTTTATGAATGAGTCTGTCATGTTTTTCAATATTTACGCGAGTCCTTTTTAGGGGGTGGCGACAATAGGCGACCATCTGCATTGACGACGGCTCCGCTTGGTGTAGTAAATTTAGGAGTCGTATCAGGCCCCGGGGCAAATACTCCGAAAATTGAACTCATGTAGGACGACGTCGCTTCTATGCCGAGGCTGGTCGCACTCTGCAGAGTGTGCCGACCCTGCACGAATGCACTAGTGCCGAAGGACGGTAGTCGTCCACGGACAGAAGGCGCAAGTCCACCTATCCCAAACGTGACCCCGCCAATTACTGAGTCAGCAGCTATTGATTGGGGTGTAGTTGCTTCTCCAAGGAGCATATTTCCGCCAGCGCCGACAACGCCTGACACGCCTCCCATAGCAGCCATCTGCCCTACGATACCTAGGTCTGCAATCAATCCCAGCCCACCGGTTGCACCGATCACAGCGCCTTGACCTGCTCGCGTAGAATAAGTGGCTCGATTGGAGAGATTTGTTGTGAATGCGCCTAGTGTAAGACCAGTCATTTGAATGTTGTTGTAAACGTCTACACCATATTGAGCGATTATTCCTCCTCCTGCGCCAACCAACATAGGCGCCAATTGGACGAATCCTCCAGTTGGATCAACATACTTCACCGGATTATTGCGCGCGTAGCTGTAGGTATTGAGTTGCTGCGGATCAGCAAGCAAACGCTGCTGCATCTGCCGGTCAGCGCCGAGCGAATTCACCGCGCTGTCTTGGCTGAGGAAGCGTCCCTGCGTACCGTTGTAGTAGCGCGCATTCATGTACAAGAGGCCGGTGTCGGTGTCGGTAATGTGTCCCGTGAAGCCGCGCTTGTCGGTGTAGGTGCCCAGTGTGGTGCGTGTATCGCCATACGGGAAGTAGTCTGTTGCCTGGGCAAGAGCGCCGGTGCTGTCGGTCACAAGAACCACAGAGCCGAGGTAGTCAGGGTGGATGGAATTGACGGTGTGCGTTGTGCCGATCGTCTCGATTGTGCCCACTGGCTTGTCGCCCAAGAAGATATGCTTCGTCTTCTTGTTTGCCGAGTCCACATCATAGAACTTGCTGGTGTAGTACATGGTCAACGTCGGCGTTACATACTTGGCGCGGTTGCCAGCGTGGTCATAGAGGTAGCTGAAGGTATTTGCGCCATCCGTGATGCCAGTCAATTCGTTGCGGTAGTTCCAGGTCAGCGCCTTGGTGCCGTCGGTGAGGCGGTTACCGTTTCCGTCGTAGGTCAGGGCGGTCGTACCGATTTGCGTAACCGCTTGTGGGTTTGTGGTTGCCGGTTGCGCATAGGAATAGGCAGCCCCATTGCGCGTCAGAATATTCCCGGTGTTCGAGTAGGTGTAGGTGTGCGTGTAAAGGCTCGCTGCACCATTAACGGCTGTTGCGGTGAGCAATCGATAAAGGTCGTCGTAGGTGTAGGTGACCGCGTGGGGGAGACCTGAGGTGCCGGTTTCAGTCAGCGTTGCGAGGTTGCCGGCCGCTGTCCAGGTATAGGCGGTGTTCTGGTATAAGCCCGACGGTGCTGTGGTCGACGTCGAGATGAGGCGATAGCGCTGCGCAGCATCGTAGGTGTTGTTCGATACGCGACCGTTGCCGTAGGTTGTCACCAATTGCTGACCGAGGTCGTTGAAGGTCACGCTGTTGATGAGATTGGTTGCGGATGTCGCACCAGAGACTTGATGCGCAATGGATATTGGTAGGTTGCGGTAGCCATAGACGGTGGTGATTTGCGTCGCGTCTGGTGTCGTAATCTTGGTCACGTTCTGCTGGGTGTCATAGGTGTAGGCGGTGGTCTGCGCGCCGGTCAGGCCAGGAATGGTGATGGCCTCTGACGCCGCTTTGCCGGGACGCGTGTAGGTATAGGCATATGCTGCGCTGCCTGGGTAGGTGACGCTACAGAGCTGGCCTTTGCCATTAGTGCACGTGTCGTAGCCGTAGGTGATGCGCGGTGTGACGTCGGCGGTGAGCTTCTCGGTCAATGGGCGATTGAGGGCGTCGAAGGTAAAGACGACGGTGTCGCCATTCGGCGTGACCTTCTGGGCCTGATTGCCGTTTGCATCATAGCTAAACGTCGTGGTGCCGAAGGTCGCGTCTGCGGCGGCGTGGACATCCTGCAACAATGTGCGCAGTCCACGGCCGTCATAGGTGAGACTGCGGATGTTGCCTTCTGCATCGGTCACCTTGGTCAGCCGGTCGGCAGCATCGTAGTCGTAAAGTGTGCTGAACGCTGAA
>JAYSUN010000248.1:0-1800 GCA_043719045.1 Hyphomicrobiaceae bacterium
GCCGCGTCTGACGCGCGCCGGTGAGAGATGACCGACCCGGCCAAACGGCACTGCGACAAAGGCGGCGACAAAGGCTTTTCCGGTCCGGCCGACGGCTCGTCCTATCCAAAAGCCCGCACTGCGCTAGCGGTCTACCAGGCGCAGGAACGCCAACTAGCGACTCAGAAGAAGGGCCGCGGGTTAATAGCGCCCAAGCAGAGGCGCTGGTGTTCCGCATGGCGCTTCAGTAGCGCGATGTCTGGGTGACTCGGCCTATCCGAGTGATGGCGCTGGTCGTCGAACAAATCGCAGCGGAGGTGGCAAGGCAATCGGGCAGAATTGTACGGCTGTCTCATTCAGCCACGGCATTCTCTTTTCTGGCGCAAGGGCACCAGCACGTACCACTTAGACCTATCAGACCCATATTGGTCTCAAATAACTTGAACCAAAAGTGACAAAGCAAGCACTGCAACCAACCCACCTGCAAGCACTTCAAACCATGGCAAAACACGTGAAATGCTTTGTCCGGGCAGGCTTGCTAATGCCCCTTCGCGCGTCCACACCGCTAGATCGGCGACAGTCGAGGTAACGATTGTTGTCCCCAGCCCCATGGCAAAGACCCCGGCGACTGCGCGGACGCGCTCGCTGCCGACAATCCGACGAGGGCCGCGCAGACCAATTTTGCTCCGTTTATAACGATCTCTCCTTCTTCCTGCGAAAAACCATCGCACAGACCACGGGAAGCCCATATGATCGAAATCATGCACAGCGAGATTACAAGTTTGTTTGATTCGGTTCCGGTTCGCCACTGGGAGGCGGGTCAAACGCTGTTCCGCGTTGGCGACCGACCAAAGCTCCTGCACTTCGTTGTCTCAGGACGTGTGGCGCTAGCCCGAATGCTCGAGGACGGAACTGAACTGATCCTACATAGTGCCACTTCCGGCGACGTACTGGCCGAAGCATCAGCCTATGCTCAGACCTATCACTGTGATGCCCGTGCCATAGTCGCATCCCAGACCCGCGCCGTTGATCTGGCAAAGTTCCGCGCGGCCGTGGACCGGCAGCCGGGGCTTGCGGCGGCTTGGGCCGCCGACCTTGCCAGCGCAGTCCAGCAGGCGCGCTTTCGCATCGAAATCCGATCCCTGCGCACAGTGCGCGCAAGGCTGGATGCCTGGCTGTCCGAAGGCCATGCCTCGCCTCCGTCCGGCCAGCTGCAGGACATCGCCGGAGAAATCGGCGTGACGCGCGAGGCGCTTTACCGCGAGTTCGCGCGCCGCCGCCGGGATAAGTCCACCACGCAGTCCACGATGACTGCTTCGTTCCGAACATCAGTGGTGGTTACGTGACGCCAGGCCGCCGCAACCTTCTAATACTTGGAGGGATTGTAGGCGTCATCTATGGCCTGCGGGCCATGCCCTGGGACCGGTTTCCCGATCGCGGCCTGGAATACGTCGCCATCGACGGGCTGCCCCCGTTCAGAGCGATCGAGTCTGGAGGGCAGATTTCGTCCGGGTCCGCCGCGTTCATCGGCCTCGACCCTCCGGACGGAAACGCTGCGACACGCAGGGCGCGCGCAGAGGCGGTCAAAGCGGATTTATGCACTGCCCTGTTCGGCGCCGATATTACGCCGAATGTGGTTCCGATTGCTTACTTCAGCGAGTTCCGTTGTCCTTACTGCCGTGCGCTGGAGCGCGACCTCGATGACATATTGGCGGCCAACCCTAAGTCTGTCCGCCTTGTTCAGCACGAGCTGCCAATCTTCGGCCCACCGTCAGAACTTGCGGCTCGGGCCTCGGTCGCGGCTGCACGTCAGGGATTGCA
>JAYSUN010000249.1:0-1798 GCA_043719045.1 Hyphomicrobiaceae bacterium
GAGAGAGCAGGAAGGCCGCAGGCGCGGGCTGAATGCAACGCCTTCAATTGTGCATTGCCAATGAAAGTCAGTTCCGTTTCCTCAGGCTCCGAAATGTTGAGTTCGGCTGCGGAAACCGTGTCGAGGCCGTAGGGGCGCACGAGATCCGCGATCTCGACCAGCTTGCCCTTGTTGTGGCTGGCGACGACAAGTCGGTTGCCGGAAATCAGTCGGCGCATGTGCAGCGTCCTGGGTGATGCGCTACCTGCGCGAAGTGATCATCCGGTCTATCATGGCAGCCGCCGAACCCAGATAGCTGGCGGGGTCGCAGAGCTTGGTCAGGCTTGCAACATTGATGATTTCCGTCACCTCGGGCAGTTTGCGCAGCTCATCCAGCAATAGCGTGCCATTTTCGATGGCCTCGCGGCAGGCGCTATAGACGAGATCGTGTGCGGGGCCGCGGCCGATTTTATCCGCGAGCGCCATCATCACCGCTTCGGCAACAATCAGACCACCCGTCAGATCGAGATTTTTGCGCATCCGCGCGGTGTCGACGATCAGCCCGGCGGTCAGGAACTTCGCCTGCGCAATCGCGCCGCCTGCGGCAATAAAAGCGCGTGGCAAGGCCATCCACTCCAACTGCCATGGCCCGGTGGCGCGTTCGTGGTCAGCACCGGCGAGGCTGTCGAGCATCAAGCCCGCGTCCTGGCGGACACTCTTTGCGAGTGCAATGATGAATTCCGACGAGATCGGATTGCGCTTTTGCGGCATCGTCGACGATGACCCGCGTCCGGGCATGAATGGCTCAAAGACTTCAGCCACCTCCGTCTGCATCAGCAACACGACATCGGTTGCGATCTTGGCCAAACTGCCGGTGACGAGGGCCAGGAAAGATACGGCCTCCGCCACGCCATCGCGTGCGACGTGCCAAGGCACCGGCGCACTGTGCAGGTTGAGTTCGATCATGAGTCCATCGTGGACGGCAAGGCCCCGTGTCCCCAGCGACGCAAGCGTGCCCGCCGCGCCGCCGAATTGGCCGATCAAGACCCGCGGTTTGAGTTGCGCGAGCCGTTGACGATGCCGCTCGATCATGCTGAGCCAGACAGCGGCCTTCAGTCCGAACGTGGTGGGCAACGCATGCTGTAAATGCGTGCGCCCGGCCATGACTGTACCGCGATGGGTGTTTGCAAGTGCTGCGAGTGACTGTGCCGTCGCGGCCAGATCCGTTGCAATGAGGTCAAACGCTGCACGCATCTGCAGCACCACGGCCGTGTCCATCACGTCTTGCGTGGTTGCACCCCAATGCAAGTAACGACCGGCGTCACCGCACTGCGTTTGCAACTGATGCACAACGCCGACAATGGGGTAGCCCACCAGGTCGGTCTCGGTCTTCAGCTTCGCCAGATCGAGCGCGCCGGCATTCGATCTTGCGGCAATGCTATTCGCGGCATCCATTGGTATCAGCCCAAGCGCGCCCTGCACTTTCGCCAATGCCACTTCGATCTCGACGTACCGCGCAACCGTGGCTCGGTCCGAGAAGATCGCACGCATGGCTTCCGAACCGAAGGCATCCCGGAAGATCTCGCTATCAAAGACAGTGGCGGGCATCGCGTCTCATCTTGGCTGACGGAAGATTTGAGCGCTTTCCGCTTGGTTTGGATCGGACAAGCGCGGCCTGCTCTTTGTTTTTCGCATGGGCACCGCGTAACCACCTTCGATTGAGCCGGCACATGCTCAGGCTCACCCACACTCACTCCAGGCGGAACTACCTCGCGAGCTTCTCGAGAATTCTGGCCCAGCTACGCGCGCCCTTGCGAAA
>JAYSUN010000250.1:0-4856 GCA_043719045.1 Hyphomicrobiaceae bacterium
GGCCACGAGCAAGATCATGGGCTGAGTGTGGCGTTCATCGCGCCTTGGTTGAAACCAGTCGCGCCGGAACACCGATCAACCAAGGCGCGACGCCACACTCGCATTACGGTGGCGGACTGTTCCATATCGACACCGGCGCCAAGCGGACATTCTAGTCCTTTAACCGCGCGGCCATGACGCATACAACGCTTCCATGGCCAACAGGCGTGCCTCCATTTCGAGGCCTGCACGACGCAGGGCGCGAATGCTGTCGCCCAATGCAATCAAGTGACTGGCATCTGGGCCAGCCGGGCCAATCGTGCGCATCACCAGCAACGCCACGCGGCCGATCTCCTGCTTCTTGGCGGCATCCTGCAATTGCGGCAGAACGCCGGTTTCGGGCAGGTAACCGGCCTTCGGTTGCGGTGCGCGGCTGGCGGCCTCCCAGAGCGGGATCGGCACGTTGGTGTCGAGTGCATCCAGCACGGTCGCCAGCCGGTGCAACGCATCGGTCGTAAATGTGTTGCGCTTGACCTGGTCTTCAAGAATGCCAAGCGCACTTTCCGATACGCCACGCAGGCTTGCATCGGCCAGTTCTGCCAGCGGCGCCCAAACTGCGGCTTGAGGACTTAGGCCGGCGAACTGCCGCGCCCGCTCATAGTCACCCGCAGCAATCGCAGTTTCAGCCGCAAGAGCCGCAGCCGGTCCAAGGTCCGGCGTCGGTTGGAGCTCGGCCATTGGCTTGGCCAACAGCCGCGCAAGTATCAGACCGAGCCCTGACCTGCGACCATCATCGATCAACTGCCGCATCATCGGCAGACGCCGAGCCGGCACCGCTTCTGCCATCACCGCCTGGTAAAGTTGCGCACGTCGAAACAGTGGATCGTCAGTGCCCGCCCGGGGCATTGCGATGCGGGCATAGACCTCACCAAGTTGATCCGGTGACAGAGCATGCATGCCGGCGCCAGCTTCCGCCGCCGCAATCGCAAGCCTAGGGGGCGTGCCTTCAGTCTGGCTCAGGGCATACAGCAGCGCCGGCTCCGCGTGGCCCAACACCGCCACCGGATCGACCGGGCCCAATTGCTCCATCAACCGATAGTCGAGCACCATCAGCCGCTTGGGCAGTTGCAGTTTCGGCTTCGGCGCGTTGGCACCGGCCGCAATCGCATCGAGCACCTGGATCGCCAGTGCCGCGTCGACTTCCTCCTCACGCGCCAACTCAGCCGCGAGGCCGGCTGCCGCAGCATTACCCGCAACAGCCGCACAATAACCCGACAAGACGTGGACCTCGCCTTTGAGCAGCTTTGGCAACGCCCCACGCCGACCGGCCAGCTGTTTGGTCCCCGCGCACGCAGCCTCGGTTGCAGCCGACGCCAGATCACGACGAATCTTGAAGGCTGTTAAAAGTGGATCGTCGTCGCGTCCCCCAGCAGTGTCGAGCCGGCCTTGCATCGCAGTAATCAGCCCTGACCGATACAAGGCCTCCAACTGCAGGGCGAGATAGTGGTTCTGTCCGCGGCCACCTGCGGGCGGAATCACATCGGCGGTCAGAAGGCGCGACCAAAGCGCGTGCAGCGCGGCCGACTTCGGCGGCACCTCCAGCGGCGCAATCAACGTCTCCAGCTGTTTCATATCGACCCCGCGCCAGAGATCGGGCGGCAAGTCACGTCCGGACTGGGTCAGGGGACGCGCGGGCGCGGGGCTCACGACCGGGGCCGGCGCGCCTGGTCGTTGCACCAGGGGGCGCAGCGTTGGGTTTGCCAACGGACCGGGCGTGCCGGGCACTGCAGCAACTGGTTGCGGTGCTACGGGTTCAAGCGGGGCCAATTCAACCTTTTCGACACTTCCCGATGACTGTGTCCCAAACATCGGTGTGGTGGCCCCCAAAGCGGTCGGGGCATCAAACCGGCTCGATGGATTGTTACCCTCGCTCGCACCTGGACGCTCGGACAAGGCGCTACGATCAACTGGCGGCAGCAGCGGCTGTGCCTCGGTTGGCTTACGCGCACGTGCGAGCGCCGCCGCCCGCTCATCGCGCTCCTTGAACGGCGCCCAGTCGGACTGGGCCTGAGCGGCACTGCCCAACGCCGCAATGGCGAACGCCGCAACGGCTGCTACCCAACCGACCCTGGCCAGCAAAGGCCGTGATCGCAAACGTGCGTCTCGCGTCGGCATGGTCCGATCCCTGGCCATCATGGCCGCTCATCACACGCACTGCACACACGCCCCGATGACCGCCCCACCATCAAGCCAGCCTTAACGACGAACTTTGACGCCCGGCACGGATGTAGTGGTCTCCTTCGGTTCAGGTTCGAAGAATTCCGACAGCGCATAAAGGCCACCGAAGGTCACGGCGCCGAGGAGCCCCATGACAAACAAAAACCGAAAGAGGCTTGGCATGTGGCGAAGCTGCTCCTGAGCAGGTATATGGTTGCGTACCTTGGCGCTATTATGACCCGCATTCGCCTTCGACCCAAGCGGCTTGACCGTATCGGGGCAGGGCTGTGTTCAGATCATGATGGAGGTCACCCGAGACAAACCATTGACGCCACACGACCTTGCATCACGGAGCGCGAACTGCTTTTTTTACCCACCGCGCACCACTGCGACAGGCAGAAAGCGTCAGCGTCATGCCGATAGACCGACCTAGTGGATGAAGTCGATACTTGAATGATTCGCCAGCCAGCACCATCGCCCCTTGATCTCGCGGTCAAAACGGAACGCATCCAGGCCGTGCGCGCCCGTTTGGGATCGCGCTCGATTGTTCTGGTCGGCTTGATGGGCTGTGGCAAATCATCGGTCGGGCGTCGCCTGGCGATGCGTTTGGGCCTGCCGTTTTCGGATGCCGACGATGAAATCGAGACGGCACACGATATGACCATCAAGGAGATCTTTGCTGAGCACGGTGAAGCCTATTTTCGCTCGGGCGAGCGCCGCGTCATCGCACGCTTGCTGAGGCACGGTCCGCAAGTGTTGGCGACCGGCGGAGGCGCGTTCATGGCTGAGGACACCCGTCAGGCGACGCGGGCTGCTGGCGTCTCGGTCTGGCTCAAGGCCGAGTTGCCACTGTTGATGCGCCGGGTCATGAAGCGCACCAATCGCCCCCTGCTCGCCGCCCGCGACCCCGAAGCCGTCATGCGCGATCTGATGTCCCAACGTTACCCGATCTATGCCGAGGCCGACGTGACTGTCGAAAGCCACGAAGTCAGTCACGAGATCATGGTCGATGAAGTCATCAAAGCCCTCCTCGCCAGCGATCGCCTCTAACCCGCGGACACGATTGCATATTCACCATAAACACAACCAAAGATAGATTTTCCTGCTGAGCGTGCTATTCTCCATGGACATCGACGAAGCGACGCGGAGCGCCCCTGATCAGGCTGCACACCGTCGCCAAAGCCGATGTGGTGACGCCAAGAAGCAATTTGTGGAGGTGCAACAAGGACGCTCTCAACGACAATCGAATCGCGACTGATTGGCCGAACGGTGGTGACATCAATGTCCCGGTAAGCGGACGCTGACCACATCCCTCCCCTCGATGTCCCGGAATTTGGCGCGCGGGCACCGCGTGAGCGTTCTTGAGGTGCGGCGGCAGGCAAAAATCCCGGATATTTGCTGTGCCAAGAGCCCCGCCAAATTCCGGGATACCGAAGAGCGGTAACGAGCTGCGATACCGTCAGCGGATCGCGGTCCCGTTCTGGCGCGGAGTGTGTTTGCGTTCGATCGCAGTGCAGCCAGCACGACCGAATGCGCACCACTCCGGTGAAGCCAAAGACCGCGGCATCGAGCCCAACCAATTTGATCCGCTCAGAGAACAGAGTTGCAGAAGGCAAGCAACGCTGTTAACTTTCGATGCGGTTGCGTAGGGGTGGCTTATGGATTTTTATACAGCACAATTGTTTGATTTCATCCGTATAAAAACAGGTTACGACATCACGCCATTGGCGCCACTGGCGGCGATCGTTTTTGGCGCAGTTTCTGCCCTTTTGCCACTCGGAATTTTCCTCGTGTCAATGCGCCGGCGCATGGCGGAGCTTAAATCACTCACAGCCAAAATTGAAACAACTGCACAAGATGCTACAGACAAGACGGTCGGAAAATTCGAGAAGCTTCACGATGACTTTCGCGCCTCCGTTTCAGGTCAAATCGGCGAAGTCGCTGGGCGGGTCGACAACGTTGCCGGCGGCATCGAGTCGTTGAAAACTTATCTGAAATCAACCACCGAAGTCACAGCTATCCAGGCCGATACGGAGATCCGTGAGGAACTCCAAGCTGCTCCTCTGTCAAAACCAAGGCGGCTAACCCTTGCGGAGAACGTTCGCAACAGCGTGATGACCAAGTGGCTAGCGGGTGGCTACCTGTTAAAAAGCGAATCGGACCCTAACGTATTTCGTTTTTTCAGCAACTCGCTCACGGGTGAAAAAATCGCACTGGTTTTGCACACGCCCTACCGGACGTCGCTTGGTAAAGATGGCCGCCTGCCATTTGCCCTTGACGTTTGGGTTAACAACAAGAAACACCTGAATTTCGAGTGGAACACTGAAGGTGCTTACGCGCTGCGCGGCTTTACGCGCGGCGATTGGATTGAAGACGTGGCAATGTGGAGTTTCCCAGTTGGCGTCACTGAGCAGGCTGTACCGCACGCTGAAACTCAGGCCGCATAATCCAGTGGACTTGAGCAAGCACTGCAGGTGACCGCCCCAACAAACATCCGTCGTGCGCATGGCGTCGGGACATCGTGGGGAGACATGGAGAACCGCACTCGCTGCGGTTCCAGGTACGCGCCGAGCGGCCGGCTCCGCGAAGCGGTGTCGGTCGGCGCAAAGCAAGAGCGCGCCAATGCCAGCGAAGAGGCGCAGCGGGTGCCGCGGTGTGAT
>JAYSUN010000026.1:0-6624 GCA_043719045.1 Hyphomicrobiaceae bacterium
GGCCATGGCCTATGATGCGAGCGGTCAAGCGTTTTTGACCCGCTGGCTGGAAAGCTTGGCGGACGGCGCGATTGCAACGCACGAACGCGAGGCATTGGCCAGTGCCGTAGCAGCGCTTGGCGAAAGCCCGCAAGCCAACCGCTCGTTCGGGGCGCTGCGCAGCTATCTCGATCAAACCGAAACCGGCGGCATTGCTGCCCGCCTCAAACGCTGGCAGCGCGGCGAACCGCTCGGCTGGGTGTTCGATAATCCTGAGGACGTGCTCAACGCCAGCGTCACCTATTCCGGTTACGACATGACCGAGTTTCTCGATAACCCGGATATTCGCGGGCCCCTTATGGCCTATCTGTTCGAGCGCATTGAGCGCACGATCACGGGCGATAGGATTGTCATCGCCATCGATGAATTCTGGAAGGCGCTGGGTGATCCCATGTTCAGTGACCTTGCCAACAATAAACTCAAAACCATTCGCAAGCAGAACGGGCTGATGGTGTTTGCGACCCAGAGCCCGGCCGATGCGCTGCGCTCGAAGATCGCCCACACTATTATCGAGCAATGCCCGACACAAATTTACATGGCCAACGGCCGGGCCAGCGAGAGTGATTACGTCAACGGCATGAAACTGACGGCACGGGAGTTTGAGCTGGTGGCACGCGAGCTGACGCCGGAAAGCCGCCGGTTCCTGATCAAGCAGGGGCATGCGTCGGTCGTGACGGAGTTGAATTTGAGCGGCTTTGACGACGAACTGGCAATCCTGTCGGGCCGGACCGCCAATGTGCGGCTGGCGGAACGTATCCGTGAAGAGAGTGACCACAGCGAAGACAGCTGCGACGCCGATTGGATGGCGGCGTTTCATAGGCGGCGCCGGGCCTAGCGGTCCAGCAACAGAGGACAAGGAGACTTCAAAATGATCAGACAATTTTGGCGGCGCGCGGTATGCGCGGCCGCAAGCAGCGGAGCTTTGTGGATTTCAGCTTTGCCCGCAACGGCGCAAATTCCGGTCATCGATCCGGCGGCGATCGCCAAGCAAATCGAGCAGATCGCTGAGCTGCGCACGCAGCTTGAAACCGCCAAAGATCAGTTGACGCAACTGCAATCGCTGCACGGCTCGCTCAACAAACTGACCAACATGGGCGACATCGCAGCCTTGCTGTCGAACCCGGCGGTGCGGCAAGCCTTGCCAAAAGATTTTGGTCAGCTCGAAGCGGCGCTGAAGGGGCAGGGTGCGGGCGCTCTGGGCTCGCGGGCCGAGACCTACGTCCGGGAGAACGAAGTTTACGCCCGTGCGGGCGATGATTTCTATGCGAGCGAATCCCGGCGGAATCAGCTCGCCAACGCCGGACAAACCAGCGTGGCGCAGCAGGTCTATGAGGCCGCCAACCGCCGCATGGATGGCCTCGACGAGCTGCGCCGTCAGATCGGCCAGAGCGAAGACCCCAAGACCACGCTCGGTCTGCAGGCCCGGATCGGCAGTGAGAGTGCGCAGCTGCAAAACGAACTCCTCAAAATGCAGGCCCTCGCCATGTTGCAGCAGGCGGAAGTTCAAACCCGCGAGCAACGCTCACGAGAAGATTGGGACCGGCGGATTGATGGCAACATCCGGGCGCTGGGCGGTACGTCGTCCAAGCCATAACTCTCAACCCATCACCACGCGCACGCGAGGCAATCATGAATGTCTTTCAAGCCATCGATGCGGCGTTTCAGCAGCCCGCCATCCAGTTTCTGGAGCGGACGGCGTCGGGGCTGTGTAGCGCGCTCGCCGATCCCATGCGGGCGGCGCTGACGCTGTATGTGCTGTGGTTCGGAATACTGGTGCTGCGCGGCGCGGTTCAGGAGCCGATCCCCGAGGCGCTGGCCCGGATCATGAAAGCCAGCATCATCACGACGCTGACGCTGAGTTATGCCAGCTACAACGACTACATTGGCACCTTCTTCTTCGACACCCTGCCGCGCGAAATCGCGGCCGTCGTTGGCGGCGGTACACCGGCGTCCCCCGGACGCTTTGATCAACTCCTCACCCGCACCAATGTTCTGGTCGAAGAGATGTGGCGCGATGCCGGGTGGAGCTTTGGTTTGATCAAGGCGGCCGTCTCCTCGGTTGTCATCTATGTCAACATGGGGCTGTTGACGGCCTACGGCTACTTCACCTGGCTGTTCGCCAAGTTTGCGCTCGCCCTGGTGCTGGGGCTCGGTCCGATGTTCGTGGCCTTAGCCCTCTTTGAGTCAACACGCGGCTTCGCCCAGGCCTGGCTCGGGCAAGTCGTCAATTACGTGATCCTGCAGGTGCTCTCCATTGCCGTTCTGGCGATGATGCTGACGACGCTCGAAGGTTTGCTTGGCACCTCCAAGGGCGCGTGGGATTCCACCGCCTCGGCGCTTGGCATTGTCGCCGGCGGCACGTTCTGTTTTGGCGTGTTGTGGAATTTACCGGCGATGGCAGCCGCACTGGCGTCGGGTGGCGCTTGGCTGGCGGTGCGCGGTCCAGCGGCAGTGATGCGGGCGACGCATGCTTCCACGGTCAGCAATATCGAAAGCGCCAAGGCCAGTGGCCAGAGCTTAGCTGCGCGGTCGCGCAGTTTGAGCGGCGGCCAAGGCTGGTTCCGGCCCAACACTGTGCGCGCCGTTCCGGTGCGCAGCGGTGGACCAACACTCGAACAGCAGCAAGCCATGACTGGGGAACAGAGGGGGTAAGCATGCCGAAAGTCATAACACTCATCGCAATAGCTAGTCTGAGCACACTCACAGGATGCGCAAGTCTCAGAGGTGGACCGCCATCGTGTGATGGCGCATCGCGCCGTCCGGTCGGGGCAGCTGGTCCTGAGCAAACCCGCTTCATCGCGCCGGATGTCTCCAACGCCGGAGGCCACAATGTCCACAGCTGAAGCCGTCCGCGCCGGTGATCTTGAGCACTACTTCGCCACCGCGCGCCGCTTTGATCAGGACGCGGCGCTCGAAGCCTTAGCCTCGGCCAAACGCGCCTGGCGCATTGCCGGTGGCGCGTCAGTCCTGACCGCGCTCAGCCTCATAGCGGTCGCGTGCCTCGCGCCGATGAAGAGTGTCGAGCCGTTCGTCATCCGTGTCGACAACACGACGGGGATTGTTGATGTGGTGTCTGCGATCACCGGCCCGAGTACCTATCATGACGCGACGACCAAGTACTTCGCCGGGCTTTACGTCCGGGCGCGGGAAGGCTTTGCGGCGAGTGAAGCCGAAAGCAACTTCCGCACCGTGGCGCTGATGTCGGTCGCCGCCGAACAGCGCCGCTTCCAGGAGCTGGATCGCGGCTGCAACCCGCAAAGCCCGCAGGTTCAGTACGGTAAAACTGCGCTGGTCAGGATCACCATTTCCTCGGTGTCGATGCTGGACAAGCACGTCGCCTCGGTCCGCTATCTCAAGACCGTGCTGCGCGGCGACGAGACCACCACGACCCATTGGATTGCGACGCTGACGTTTTCCTATTCGAGCGAGGCCATGTCAGCCGCCGACCGGCAAATCAATCCGCTCGGGTTTCTGGTGAGCGATTTCAAAGCAGATGCGGAGGCTATCCCATGACGGTGACACCCATGACACGCAAAGCATATCCATCACGGCTTCTTGCAGGCGCATTTCTCGCGCTCCTCACACTCACGGGTGCGGCGCAGGCCGCTGAAGACCCGCGCGCCGGTCAACTCGACGCCCGTGTGCGCTTTGTCGACTACCGGCCGTATCAGGTGGTCCGCGTCACCGGTCTCTTGCGGCATTCGATCCAAATCGAGTTTTCGCCTGACGAAGAGATTTTGCAGGCGGCGATTGGCAATACGGTTGCTTGGGAAGCCGCCCCCGTCGGCCATATTCTGTTTTTAAAACCGCGCGAGCACCAAGAGCCGACCAACATGTCGGTGGTGACGCAACGTCCTGACGGCACCAAGCGCAGCTATCAGTTTGAGCTGGCGAGCAGCGACGCCGATCTCAAAGGCCAGCCGCCGCCGTTCTTCCTGGTCAAGTATCAGTATCCGGCGGATGAAGCCGCCAAACGCAAAGCCGAAGCGGCGGCAGCGGCCGAGGTGGCCAAAGCCAAAGATGCCGAGCGGGCGCTGGCTGCCAGCGAGACCGCAGGTCCGCGCAATGTCCACTACAGCATCCAAGGGGCAGCGAGCTTTGAGCCGCACGCCGTCTATGACAACGGCAAAATCACAACGTTTGTGTTTCCAGAAAACATGATCATCCCGGCGATTTATTTGGTGCAGGGCGACGGCACGGAAAGTCTGGTTGCCAAAACCGTCACCAGTGGCGAGGTCCGCGTCCATGCCATTGCTGCCAAGTTTGTGCTGCGCCAGGGCGATGAGGTGCTGTGCCTGTTCAACGAGGCTTACGTGCCGGAGGGTTTAGCGACCGGCACCCTGACGACCTCGCCCGCTGTTGAACGCCTGACGCGCGAGTCCCTGAAGCCGACCGTCCATCCGCAAGCCATTGCAGCGGGCTCCGCCGGGCAACCCCAGAAATAAGAAGGTTCAAACATGTCACAACCAGATGCAACTGATGCCGCTGCAATTCCTGGCGAGCGCGACAAACACATCGATCAACGCGGACAACTGCCATCTGGCGAAACCCGCCGCCGCCACGCCGCGCTTGCCGTCGGAGGCGGGTCCACCGCCGTGCTGCTCTGGTTGCTGTGGGCCGGTCCCACACCGCAACACAAAGTTGAGCACACGGCAGTACGGCAGACGGCGGTGTTCGAACCGGCGATGGAAAAGCCTGCACCCAAAGAGCTGCCAAGGTTGGCGGTCATGACGGATATCAAACCCGCTGCCATCATCGAAGCTCCTCCACCCGCACCGCCGCCGCCCGATCCAATGTTAGAAGCCTCACGCAAAGCTCCGGTCCTCGCCGTCAGCAAGCGCGAGTCCGCATCTTCCCGAACCCCCGCGATCACGACCGGCAGCCTCACATCTGAGACCGAGGCCGACGACAAAGGCCAGTTTGAGCGCCGTCTCAAACCGCCGAAGCTTGAAGGTGTCCGCGCCGGACTGCTCGGCAATCCGAACTTCGTGGTGCCGCAGGGGACAGCCATTCCCTGCACGCTGGAAACCGCCATGCAATCCGATCAACCGGGGTTTGTGTCGTGCGTCATTCCGCGCGACGTGCTGGGTGCCAACGGCCGCGTCGTGCTGCTCGAACGCGGCACGCACGTGACGGGGGAATACCGTGGCGGCCTCAAGCAAGGCCAGGTGCGCTTGCACGTGCTCTGGAGCCGGGCGCGCTCGCCTGGGGGTGTCGTTGTCGATTTGGGCTCGCCTGCCACCGATCCATTGGGTCGCGCTGGGGTCGGCGGCGAAATTGATAACCACTGGTGGGAGCGGTTCGGGTCGGCACTGCTGATGTCGGTTGTTGGTGACGGCATGCGGGTTTTGACCAAGGCTGGCCAAAGCGCCACGGGCGAAAGTTTCAACGGCGTCGGCCAGGCGGGCAATCAAGCGGCGGCGATTGCAGTTGAGCAATCGATCAACATGCCGCCGACACTGCACAAGGCGCAGGGCGAACTGGTGACGATCTTTGTTGCCAGGGATTTGGACTTTTCCAGCGTCTACCGGCTGACCTTGGCACCAGCGGCGACACCCGAACCGTGGCACGCAACACTGGAGCGCAGCGATGGGCGATCTCTCAAAGATTGAGACCGGGCAGGGCCGCGATGAAACCCGGCGCGCGGTGCAAGACCAACTCGGCTCCCTGCAAGCCGTGCTTGACCGCGACGACGTGATTGAAGTTGTCATCAACCGGCCTGGCGAAGTCTGGGTTGAAACCCGCCACGGCTGGGAGACAACCGGCGCGCCGGAGATGACCTTTGTCCGCCTGGAGCGGCTGGCCAAGGCGACAGCGGCCTTTGCGGCGCAAGCCTTCCGCGACGAACGACCGATCCTGTCGGCGACGCTGCCGTGCGGCGCGCGCATTCAAATCGTTGGTCCACCGGCGACGGTATCTGGCACCATCAGTGTCACCATCCGCAAGCCGTCGGCATACTCCTGGTCGCTGGACGAACTGCAAACCGCAGGCCTCTTTGACGACACTGGGCGGCAAGAGCGCAATCGCGATCAAAACGCCGAACTCAAAGCCCTGCTCGACAGCAAAGATACGAAAGGGTTTCTCGCCGCTGCCGTGAAAGCTAAAAAGAACATTCTGATTTCCGGGGCGACGGGATCGGGCAAGACGACGCTGTCGAAAGCGCTGATTGCAGAAATTCCCGGGACCGAACGCATTATCACGATTGAGGACACCGCCGAACTGGTTGTGCCACACCCAAACCGCGTGGCGTTGTTTTACCCCAAGGACGGATCGAGGGACGCCCACGGCCGCGCCCGCATCGGCCCCAAGGACTTGCTCGAAAGCGCGCTGCGTATGCGCCCGGACCGCATTCTGTTGCAAGAGATGCGCGACGGTTCGGCGTTTTACTATTTGCGCAACGTCAACAGCGGTCATCCCGGTTCGATTACGACGCTGCACGCCAACAGTTGTGCCCTGGCCTTTGAGCAGCTGACGCTGCTGGTCAAAGAAAGCGACGGCGGCCGCGATCTAACCCGCGCCGATATCCGCGAACTGGTCCATGCGACTGTCGATGTCGTCGTCCAATGCCAACGCGTCAACGGCACC
>JAYSUN010000251.1:0-1788 GCA_043719045.1 Hyphomicrobiaceae bacterium
CCCAGCGTCGCTATCCACGGCGCCCGTGCCATCGCCTGCCATGCTGTTGAAAAAGGTCAATAAAACGCGCACTCGCGGATGCGACCTGGTAAGACCAACCTGGAAAAGTGCTGATCGGTCCTGCCGCGGACCGCGTGCCGGCCGGGTTGCCGCTGACCCGCGTGTCAGCACGTGCAAGCGAGACAAGACCGGGCGCCTGACCGCACGAGCGACAGCGTCAACACGTCCGCGCGCCGGAATGATCCCGACCCGTTGCTCCTCGAGCCTCAGGTCGGCGCCGCAGTTTGCACAAGCCGAGGCGGAGCTTGGTTTGAGCTGCAAGTTGAGTTTCGAGCCATCGACTGACGCTGTTGTAACCGGCCGCGATTGCCGTGCAGTGTGTGGCGGCTGTCCATCTCCTGATGACGACAGCGAACGCAGAGGGAGCAGTGCCTGCAAGACCGGCCCTTTTCCGAAACACTTGTCCGCAACACTTGAGCCATCATGCGCCGCAGTCTGCCGCCCTCACTGGGTCGCGACTTTGCCACCAGCCTCGGTACCCCAGAGGGCTTTGACGCGGGCGTCACGACCGCAACCCGCGCGATAGCTGTAGTACCGGCCTGGGCTCTTTCTATAGAAGTCCTGGTGATAGTCTTCGGCCGGGATGAAGCTGCTGGCTGGAGTGATCTCGGTCACAATCGGTTGCTTGAAGCGGGCGCTCTTGGTCAACTCGGTCTTACTCGCGTCAGCGATCTGTTTTTGGGTCGGCGAATGGGTGAAAATGCCGGTGCGGTACATGTCGCCGCGATCACAGAATTGGCCGCCGGCGTCGAGCGGATCAATGGTGCGCCAGAAGACATACACCAACTTCTCGTAGCCGACCTTCTTGGGGTCGAATTCGACCTGGACGACCTCAGTATGTCCGGTTTTTCCGGCCGAGACCTCCTGATAGCTGACCTTGTCGGTTTTGCCCCCCATGAAGCCCGAGGTGGTCGATACGACGCCTTCGACTTTGTCGAAATCGACTTCAACACACCAGAAGCAGCCGCCCGCGAAGGTGGCGATTTCGGTCGGGACTTTTTGCGCTAATGCTGCGGTGCTCGTGACGGCAAGTCCAAATGCCAGAGTGGCGGCGCGAAGGAACGATGTCATAGGTGTCTCCCCGATCAAGAAATCTGACTCAGCTCGGCTTTTTGTCTTCCTTGGCGACGAACTTCATGGCGATGCCGTTCATGCAATATCGCTGACCCGTTGGTTTCGGCCCATCCGGGAACACGTGGCCGAGGTGGCCACCGCAACGGCCGCAATGAATTTCGGTGCGCGTCATGCCCCAGGCACGATCGGATGACATGCCGACAGCTTTCTCAAGTGGCGCCCAGAAGCTCGGCCAACCGGTGGTGCTGTCGTATTTGGTTTCCGACGAGAAGAGCGGCAGATCGCATCCCGCACAGTGATATGCGCCCGGTGAATAAATCTTGTCCAAGGGGCTTGAACCGGCGCGTTCGGTGCCATGCTTGCGCAACACGTGGAATGCCTCCGGCGACAGAAGCTTCTTCCACTCTGCCTCGGTTTTGACGATTTCAAAGGTCCCGGCGGGGCCAGCGGCTTGGCCGCGTGTGATGAAACCTGCTGCAGCGGCTAAGGCTGAGAGGCTGGCAAAAGCAGTGCGGCGCGTCATCATGGCAAACCCCATCGAGAGATCTTATGATCCCTTCATAGCTAAATCTGGGTGACTTTAGAAAGCAATTAGCGGTCACGATTGATCACAGCTTGGTGGGAGGGGCCCGTGGAGTGAGTTGACGTTTTCAA
>JAYSUN010000252.1:0-14395 GCA_043719045.1 Hyphomicrobiaceae bacterium
ATCCGCGCCAGGTGGTATTCTTGCGACCGTCGCCAAATGGTTGCCGCTGATCTTCAGTGGTTTCCTGTTCAATCTCGTGATCAGCGTATTGGCCATGGCGCTCGGCACGGCATTGGGCGTCTTTCTCGGTCTCGGATTGATTGCGCTCAACCGGCCCGCGCGGGCCTTCAGCTGGACAACGATGCAATTCTTCCGCAATGCGCCGTGGCTGGTCATTCTGTTTTACGCAATGTTCCTGATCCCCTTTCAATTTCGCGTCTTCGGCATGACCATCCCGTTTCCAGACACCGTTAAAGCTGTCATCGGCTTGGCGCTACCGGTCATGGCCAACGTCGCCGAAATCGTGCGCGGCGGAATCGTGTCGATCCCGGTCGGACAATGGGAGAGCGCAGAAAGCCTCGCGTTCACGCGGCGACAGACGTTGTGGCAGATCATTCTGCCTCAGGCGATCAAACGCATGCTGCCGCCATGGATGAACCTGTATGCCATCCTGACCATGGCAACGCCGATCATTTCGATCGTTGGCGTGCAGGACGGCTTGACGATGACACGGGGTGCGTTGGTGGCCGAATCTCGACCTGAGTTGTTGATTCCGATGTACCTCGCGCTACTGCTGATGTTCTTTGCCTACTGCTATCCGATTGCCCTCGCCACGCGCGCGCTAGAGCGTCGCTTCGACGTCAAGAATTGAGGGGCGCATGACCCAAGACAAGCTCGGTAATCCGCTGGTCGTTTGCACGAACGTCGAAAAGCGGTTCGGGGCGACGCCCGTGCTCCAGAACATCAATATGACGGTCCGCCGTGGCGAAACGATTTGCATCATCGGCCCGTCAGGCTCGGGCAAATCGACCTTGCTGCGGTGTATCAATGCGCTGATACCCATTACATCCGGATCGATCACCCTTGATGGCATCGAGGTCAACACGCCGAAGCTCGACAAACTGGCGCTACGCCGGAAAGTCGGCATCGTCTTCCAGCAGTACAATCTATTTCCGCACAAAACGGCATTGGAAAACGTCATGATGGCGCCGTTGACAGTCCTGCGTCAGGACCGCACCGAGGTCGAGGAGCGCGCGCGCCGCCTGCTGGCGAAAGTCCGGTTGTCCGAGAAAGCCGACAGCTATCCCGGCGAGTTGTCGGGCGGCCAACAACAGCGCGTCGCGATCGCGCGTTCCCTTGCGATGATGCCAGACGTGATGTTATTTGATGAAGTGACGGCAGCGCTCGATCCCGAGACCAAAAAGGAAGTTCTTGTGACCATTCGGGAGTTGGCCGCCGAGGGCATGACCTGCCTGCTGGTCACCCACGAAATGGGCTTCGCGCGCGAGGTTGCCGACAACATCTACTTCACAGAAGGTGGTTTGATCGTCGAGTTTGGCCCGCCTCGGCAGTTGTTCGGAAATCCCTCAAGTCCTCGCACCAAGGCCTTTCTGGATCAGGTCCTCTAATGTGGATCATCAAGCCTGCAGCAGCTGAGGTTTTGCACACGTTTGCGAACTAACGCTTTTACTCTGGGAGATGTCAGGTTGCGCCAGACAGCACGGGTAGTTGTGATCGGCGGCGGCGTGGTTGGCGCCAGCGTCCTCTATCATCTCACCAAGAAAGGTTGGCGTGATGTCGTGCTGCTCGAACGCTTGGAGCTGACATCCGGCTCAACTTGGCACGCAGCCGGCGGCATGCACACCGTCAACGGCGATCCCAACGTCGCCAAGCTGCAGCAGTATACGATCAATCTCTACAAGGAGATCGAAGTGATCTCCGGTCAGTCGTGCGGCCTGCACATGACCGAGGGATTGATGTTGGCTGCCACCAGGCAACGCTGGGAATGGCTGCAGAACATGCACTCTAAAGGCCGCTACATGGGCATGCGCCTGGAACTGGTGTCCTTGGATGAGGCCGAGAGGATCTTGCCCTTAATCGACAAGAAGCAGTTTGTCGGGGCGATGTACGACCCTGATCAAGGCCATGTTGATCCCTACGGTGTGACCCACGCCTACGCGATTGCTGCCCGCAAAGGCGGCGCCGAGGTCATCACACACACGCGTGTAATCGAAACCAATCCGCGTGCCGACGGTACCTGGGACGTCGTTACCGACAAGGGCACTATTCACGCCGAACACGTTGTCAATGCGGGCGGACTGTGGGCGCGCGAATGCGGCCGCATGGTTGGGATTGAATTGCCGATCCTTGCCATGGAGCACCAATACTTCATCACCGAAGCGATGCCCGAGGTGGTCGCCATCAATGAAACGACTGGCAAGATGGTGGTGCATGCCGTGGATTTCGACGGTGAGATTTATATGCGCCAAGAGGGCAAGGGCATGTTGCTCGGCACTTATGAGCGCAAGGGTGTGCCCTGGAGCCCGAAGGCGACGCCGTGGGATTTCGGGCCGACATTGTTACCCGATGACATCGACCGCATGGCTGAAAATTTGGAAATTGGTTTCAAGCACTTTCCCGCTTTCCAAAAGGCCGGCATCAAGAAAATCATCAACGGCCCCTTCACTTTTGCCCCGGATGGCAATCCATTGGTCGGGCCGGTCGGCGGTCTCAAGAACTATTGGGTCGCAGCCGGGGTGATGGCGGGCTTTAGCCAAGGTGGCGGCGTCGGCTTGGCACTGTCGAACTGGATGGTCGATGGCGACCCGGGCATGGATGTCTGGGCGATGGACGTCGCCCGCTATGGCGATTGGGCCGGCCGCGCCTACACCAACGCCAAGGTGCGAGAGAACTATGGACGCCGGTTTCGCGTACGCTTCCCCAACGAGGAACTGCCGGCGGGCCGCCCGCTACGCACGACGCCGCTCTACGGCAAATGGCTCGAGTTGGGCGCTATCATGGGCGACAACTGGGGTCTTGAGGTACCGTTGTGGTTTGCGCCGAAGGGCGTGACGGACGAATTCTCGTTCCACCGCTCGACGGACTTCGCTCATGTCAAAGCCGAATGCCGGGCGGTGCGCGACGCTGTTGGTGTCTCCGAGACGTCGGGCTTTGCCAAATATGCCGTGACTGGTCAGAACGCAGAAACGTGGCTGTCCCACATACTGGCCAATAAAATGCCACGCGCAGGACGCTTGACCTTGTCCCCGATGTTGAACACCAACGGCAAGTTGATCGGTGATTTCACCGTTGCCAAGGCTGGACCGGAGAGGTTCTTTATGTTCGGCACAGGAGCCGCTGAAAAATACCATTTGCGCTGGTTCCAGCCGCACATACCAAACGATGGCAGTGTCCAAGTCGCCGCGCTTGGCCAGTCATTGACAGGCCTCTCGATCGCAGGCCCGCGCGCCCGAGACTTACTTGCAAAACTGACTGACGACGATGTCTCGCACGCGGCGTTCAAGTTCATGGATTTCCGAGCGCACATAGAGATCGGTATGGTCCCTGCCATGGTCGCACGGGTCTCATTCACAGGTGACTTAGGTTACGAGCTGTGGGTCAAGCCCGAGCATCAGTTGGCTTTGTTCAATGCACTTTGGGATGCTGGTCAGACGTTCGGTATCAAGCCATTCGGGTCCAGAGCACTGATGTCACTGGCACGGGAAAAGAATTTCGGCAGCTGGTCTCGCGAGTTCAGGCCGATCTACGGACCATTCGAAGCCGATCTCGGTCGCTTCGTCGATCTCACCAAGAACGATTTCATCGGCCGTGACGCTGCCGCGCGTGAGAAGGCGGAAGGTGCAGCACGCCGCCGCGTATCGTTCGTGGTCGACGCCGACGCTGCCGACGCGCTTGGCGACGAAGCCGTCTGGAAGGACGGCAAGGTTGTCGGCTGGGTCACGTCGGGCGGTTATTGTCACCATGCCGACTGCTCGCTCGCGATCACTTACGTATCTGCCGAAGCCTTAGGCACGGCCTCAGCCACAACGCGATGGGAGATCGAAATCATCGGTGAGAAGCGGCCGGCACGACTCCAGATGGCGCCGCTTTTCGACCCGGACTCGTTGCGGATGAGGTGCGCATGAAATACTCGATCTTCTCAGTGGTGCGCGAAGCTTTGCGTGGCGGGGCGGGCTGGACGCCGGCGTGGCGGGAGCCTGAGCCGAAAGCCGAGTACGACATCATCATCGTCGGTGGTGGCGGCCATGGGCTGGCGGCCGCGTACTATCTCGCCAAGGAGCATGGGCTCAAGAATATCGCGGTCGTCGAGAAAGGGCACATCGGCTCGGGCAACGTCGGCCGCAACACCACGATCATCCGCTCCAACTATCTGCTGCCCGGCAATACGCCATTCTACGAATGGTCACTCAAACTGTGGGAAGGGCTGGAGCAGGACTTCAACTTCAACGCCATGGTCAGTCAACGCGGTGTCCTCAACCTGTATCATTCCGACGGACAGCGTGACGCGTACGTCCGGCGCGGCAATGCCATGCGGCTCAACGGTGTCGATGCCGAGTTGCTTGACTTAGACGGCGTGCGCAAGCTTGCGCCGATGCTCGACTTCGACACTGCGCGCTTCCCGATCGAAGGCGGTCTGTTGCAGCGGCGCGGTGGCACCGTCCGGCACGATGCCGTCGCCTGGGGCTACGCACGCGGTGCCGATGCGCGTGGGGTCGATATTCTGCAGAACACCGAAGTGACTGGCATTCGTGTTGAAAATGGTCGCGCTGTTGCCGTCGAGACCAGTCGCGGTCTGATCCGGGCAAAAAAGATTGGGTTGGCGTGTGCCGGCAATTCCTCTCGCGTCGCTGCAATGGCGGGGCTGCGGCTGCCCATCGAATCCCATGTCCTGCAGGCCTTCGTATCCGAAGGTGTCAAACCGCTGATCGACGGCGTTATCACGTTCGGCGCGGGTCACTTCTATGTCAGCCAGTCCGACAAGGGTGGCCTCGTCTACGGCGGCGATATCGACGGCTACAATTCCTATGCGCAGCGCGGCAATCTCTACACCATCGAGGATGTGCACGAAGCGGCCATGGCGCTCTGCCCGAGCCTTGGCCGGCTGCGCATGTTGCGCCACTGGGGCGGCATCATGGACATGTCGATGGATGGCTCGCCGATCATCGACAGGACGCCGATCGACGGGCTCTATCTCAACGCCGGTTGGTGCTACGGCGGCTTCAAAGCAACGCCGGCGTCCGGCTGGTGCTTTGCCCACACCATCGCCCACGACGAGCCACACGCCTTGAACGCTGCCTACCGGCTCGATCGCTTCACGACTGGCCATCTCATCGACGAAAAGGGTGTTGGCGCCCAGCCGAACCTACACTGAGCCAAGCCCTTCCTGAGGTACGACGCATGCGCATTCCCTGCCCCTACTGTGGCGAGCGTTCGAACGACGAATTCACGGTGCTCGGCGATGCCGATGCGCTGCTGAACCGGCCGACAGATATGTCATCGGCAGCCTTCGATACGTACGTACACGCCCGCAACAACCCTGCCGGACCGCATCGTGAGCTTTGGTATCATCAGGCCGGCTGCCGCCAATGGCTCGTGGTCAATCGCGACACACGCTCGCACGCCCTACTCGGCGTTGAGCTGGCACGCACGTCGCAGAGAGCGTCATGACAAACTCGGATGTTTCTGTGCGGGAGAACGGGCAGCACCGCTTGCCCAGCGGCGGGCTTATCGACCGCTCACAACACATCTCATTTACGTTCGACGGCAAATCATACAGCGGTCTGCAGGGTGACACGCTCGCATCAGCCCTGGTTGCCAACGGCGTCAAGCTGCTCGGCCGGTCGTTCAAGTATCATCGGCCTCGTGGCCTGCTATCTGCTGGTACCGAAGAGCCGAACGCGCTGGTTGAACTCCGATCCGGCGCGCGCCGCGAACCCAACACGCGCGCGACAGTTGTCGAATTGTATGCCGGCCTCGAAGCCAATAGCCAGAACCGCTGGCCGTCGCTTGCGTTCGATGCCATGGCTGTCAGCGGCTTTGCCAGTCCGTTGCTCGGGGCAGGCTTCTACTACAAGACCTTCATGTGGCCGGCGGCGTTCTGGGAGAAGGTCTACGAGCCGCTGATTCGCCGCGCTGCGGGCCTGGGTCGCGCCGCGACGTCTGAAGACCCCGATCACTATGAAAAGGCCCATGCCCATTGCGACCTGCTGGTGATCGGCAGCGGTCCGGCGGGTCTGATGGCGGCGCTGGCCGCGGGACGCAGTGGCGCGCGGGTTATTCTGGCTGACGAGGACTTTGCTCTAGGCGGCAGGTTGTTGAGCGAGCGTCATGAGATCAACGGCGTGCCATGCTCTGATTGGGTGCGCGACATCGAAGCCGAGTTGAAAGCATTGCCCCAGGTGCGGATCTTCCGGCGCACCACGGTCTATGGCGTCTACGATGGCGGCACGTACGGCGCGGTCGAGCGCGTCAATGATCATGTGACCCTTGTCCCCGAATATCAACCGCGCCAGCGGCATTGGCGCATCTATGCAAAGCGATCGGTGCTGGCGGCAGGTGCCATCGAGCGTCCCTTGGTGTTTGGCAACAACGATCGTCCGGGTGTGATGCTGGCAGGCAGCGCGCGCACCTATCTCAATCGCTTCGCGGCAGCGCCGGGCGAACGCATCGTGGTCTTCACGGCCGGGGATGACGGTTGGCGCACGGCCAGTGATGCCGTTGCATCCGGCGTCAACGTCGAAGCGATCATCGACAGCAGACCTGACGTGGCGCTGCCTGCCATTGCGTCCTTGGCGCGGGCCGGGACTCGCATACTCCTTGGGGCCCACGTGCTCGCAGTCAACGGCGGCCGATCTATTCGCGGGATCAAAGTCCGCGACCGCACTGGCCAAGTGACCACATTGACCTGTGACTCGCTGTTGGCCTCGGGCGGTTGGTCGCCGACCATCAACCTGACGTGCCATCTCGGTGGCAAACCGGTTTGGAACGAGACCATTTCGGCTTTTGTCGCAGGACCAAAGCCCGCGGAGATGTCCGTTGCCGGTGCCGCGAACGGAGTCTTCCCGCTGCACCAATGCCTGACCACTGGCGCCAGGGTCGGTCGCGATTTGGCAACCGATCTTGGATTTGCGCCAGCGCAATTCGACCCTCCGCGCGCCGACGATGAACCGGCCGGACTGACCCCGCTTTGGTTTGTCAAGGACAGCATCGGCCCGGCGTTCGTCGATCACCACAACGACGTCACCGCCAAGGATGTCGGACTGGCAGCGCACGAAGGCTATCGTTCGGTCGAACTTTTGAAGCGCTACACCACGCTCGGCATGGCGACGGACCAGGGCAAGACCGCCAACGTCAATGGCTTGGCGCTGCTCGCGTCGGCGCGAAAAATGTCAATCCCAGAAGTCGGAACGACGGTCTATCGCCCGCCCTATTCACCAGTTTCCATCGGCGCGCTGGCCGGCCATCACCGTGGCAAGGACTTCCGGCCGACACGGCGTACGCCCGCTCACGATTGGGCCGTCGAGCAAGGTGCTGTGATGCGCGAAAGCGGCGCCTGGTTGCGCGCCGGATGGTTCCCTGGAGCGGGCGAGGATTGGCTGGCGGCCACCTGCCGCGAAGTCAAAGCAACGCGCAGCGGCGTTGGCGTGTGCGATGTGTCGACGCTCGGCAAGATCGACATTCAAGGCGCGGACGCAGCGGTGTTTCTGGACCGCGTCTATTGCAACACATTCTCTACTTTGCCGGTTGGCCGCGCGCGCTATGGCCTGATGCTGCGCGAAGACGGTTTCGTCAAAGACGACGGCACCACCGCGCGGCTCGGCCCCACACACTTCTTGATGACCACGACCACGGCCAACGCCGGACCGGTGATGCAACACTTGGAGTTCTGCCACCAATGTCTTTGGCCAGACCTGGATGTGCGCATGATCTCGGTCAGCGAACAGTGGGCGCAGTTTTCAATCGCCGGGCCGCGCGCGCGTGACGTGGTCAGCGGCGTTGTCGATCCTCAACACGATGTCTCGAACGCCGCGTTCCCCTACCTTTGCGCGCGTGACGTCACGATCTGTGGCGGCAGCCCGGCGCGACTATTCCGCATCTCGTTCTCGGGTGAGCTTGCTTATGAGCTCGCGGTACCCGCCCGATCGGGCGACGCGGCGATCCGGGCGTTGATGGCCGCCGGGAAAGAGTTCGCCATCACGCCTTATGGGCTAGAAGCGCTCTCCGTCATGCGCATTGAAAAAGGCCATGTCGCTGGCAACGAATTGAACGGCACAACGACCGCGCGCGATCTGGGTTTGGCGAAGATGATGTCGGCCAAGAAGGACTACATCGGCCGGGCGTTGGCGCAACGGCCTGGACTTCTTGCGCCGGATCGGTGGGACCTCGTCGGCATCAAACCGGTTGATCCTTTGGCGCGGATTCGCGCAGGCGCGCACATCATCGCCTCCGGCCAGTCCCCGACGATCGAGACAGATCGGGGATATCTGACATCTGTCGCCTATTCGCCGACACTTGAACGCTGGATCGGGCTTGGCCTCCTGAGCGCGGGTCGCAAAGCCATCGGCACGTCGATGCGCGCGGTCGATTTGTTGCGCAACAGCGACTTCGAAATCGAGATCTGCGACCCCGTGTTCGTGGATAAGGACGGAGCACGACTCCATGGCTAAGCCTAACCTGCACTATCGATCAGCCTTGGCCGGTCTCGTCCGACCCGGTCGGATTGGCACCGCGTCCGGTGTCGCTGGCGTCGTGGCCCAAGAAGTTCAATGCTTCGCGGCAGTCTCGATCATTGCAGGCAACGGAAAGGTCGCGGCGACGGCCGCTCACCTGTCCAAGCTTTTTGAAACACTGATCGTCGACGGCCCCAAGCGCGTTGCGAGCGGGAGTATCTCGGTCAGCGGCGTCGCGCCAGGACAGTGGCTTGTGATCGAGCGCGATCTGTCGCGAACAGCGCTCTTAGACTTGAGTACCAGTCTCATCGACCTTGCGGCGGTGGTCGATCAATCAGACAGCCGACTCGTCCTTGAATTGACCGGGGAGCACGTCCGCGCCACCTTGAGCAAAGGCATTCCGGTTGATTTGGATGCCAGCGTGTTCAAGCCTGGCGACGTCGCACAAACGATGGCCGCACATATCAGCGTGCAAGTCTCATTGATGACAGAGCAATCCACATTCGAGGTGGTGACTGCAGCAAGCACCGCCGGGTCGCTTTGGAGTTGGTTGACCGCGTCGGCTGCCGAATACGGTTTCGACGTCGTTTGAACATCGCCGTGAGGGGGCAGCCGCAACGTCGAAGCAACCTTAAACGCAGCTCTGCAACTTGACCCAATCCACGTCCGCTTGTTGAGACGCAGCGCCCGGCCCGACAAGTCGCACTTCGCATTGTTTTGCTGGCATGATGCCGAACCGGAAGAGTTCTGACCGGTCCTGCCGCTGCCCGCGTGCCGGCACGCGCAAGCAAGACAATACTGGCGCCTGTCCGCACCAGCAACTGAGTCAAAACGTCCCCGCGCCGGTATCAATCGTGATCTTTGGGTGTTGTTTTTGGCGTCCAACCTGGATCTCGGTATCCCGGAATGTGTCGCGGACTTCGCGCTGGCCAAATTCCAGGACACCGAGGGAGCGTGGAGCGCTGGTTGTTGAGTGTCACCTGAAGATTTGGTCGGCCGGCGGGGAAAGTTGTCGGGCGAACCAGCCATCCGCACTGTGAACTTTGCCCGTTTCCTGCGCCCCCTGCATTCGTCTTGATGGGGAGACTGCGCGGCTGCTTGGCGCGTTTGTCACGCCTTGATCGGGATCGGCGCAGAGGTGTCGATCAAGCCGTTCTGCTTCAAGTCCGTCCAGAGGTCACGCGGGATCAACGCCTCCATTCGGGCCGCGTTCTGGCGGACTTCATCGGGGTGAACGCCGCCAGCAACGACTGCTGCGATACACGGGTGCGCCAGTGGAAACTGTAGTGCCGCCGTTGCCAGCTCGACGCCGTGATGGGCGCAAACGGACTCGAGCCGCCGAACCTTTGCCATGACCGCTTCGGGCGCTGGATTGTAGTCATAGCTGGCAGACGCCACTGCGCCGGTTGCCAGGATGCCGGAGTTCAGTGGCCCAGCCAGCAGGATCGAAATGTTCTTTGTGGCACAATGCGGAAGCAGGTCTGTCAGCGCCCCCTGCTCAAGCAATGTGTAGCGTCCCGCCAGCATGATGCAGTCAAGATCAGCCTCGCGGGCGAAACGCAGACACATCTCACTTTCGTTGAGACCGACGCCAATCGCCTTGATCACGCCAACGCTGCGAAGTTCAGCAAGCGCTGGATAACAACCGAGCATGACATCTTTGAAGTACTGATCAGCGACCTCTTGAGTGCCGTGCGTCCAAACATCGACGTCGTGAATCAGAACCATATCGATGCGGTTCATGCCCAGCCGCAACAGCGACTGTTCGAGTGACCGCAGCGTGCCATCGCGGCTATAATCGAATGTGGGTTTGAATGGCAGTCCGCCCGAGCGCCAACCCGCCACCTGCTCGGCGTCCTGCTTTGGCGTCATCCAGCGCCCAACTTTGGTTGAGAGAACGAAACTGTCACGATCTACCCCGCGCAAGGCTTGGCCAAACAGGTGTTCGCTGCGGCCGTAGCCGTAGTAAGGCGAGGTGTCGAAATAGCTGACGCCACCGGCGTATGCCGCCTCGATCGTCTCCACGGCTTGCCGTTCGCTGACCTTGAAGCGAAAGCCACCGATCGGTGCGCCGCCAAATCCAAGCCTGCTGACCTTGATGCCGGTGTTGCCAATGGGTCTCGATGCAATCATTGCCATTGGGCATCCTGTCTTGGTGAGTGCGCGCGTGTCATCGGCATGTCACCCATCCCCCTTCGCGGGTCGATTGCAAGCAGGCATCGATAAATGCGAGACCCGCAACACCGGCCTCGGCACCCGGCAGGTCGAGCGCGAACTGGTCGGGAGCGATACCAAGGCGGCGGGCCGCAACCTGCTCGGCAAAATCCGCATAAAGGTTGGCAAATGCCTCGTGGAACCCTTCGGGATGGCCTGGCGGCACCCGAGCTGCTCGACGTGCCGCCGGATGGAGTGTCGCAAGTCCGCGCGTCCGCAATTCGGCAGGGCGGCCGTCTCGCATGACCTTCAACGTATTTGGGACAGTTTGCGACCAGGAGAGCCCACCGGCCTCACCATAAACCTCGATCGACAGTACATTCTCAGCACCGGTCGCGGCTTTGCTGACGAGCAGAACTCCGCGTGCACCACTCATCAACGTCATGATGACGGCCCCAGTATCGTGCGCGCTCCGGCCCGGCACGATGGCACCAACGTCGGCCAACACCTTGTCGACCTGCTGCCCGGAGATGAACGTCGCGAGTTGATGCGCATGCGTGCCGATGTCGCCCATGACGTGGCTGGTGCCGCCCCTGGCCGGGTCCAAGCGCCATTTGAGCCGGGACGGCATGACTTGCGCTTGCGCCTCGATCCGTGTCCCCAGAGTGCCCTGCAGATAGGTGACGTGGACGAGGCGGATCGGGCCAAGTTCACCCGCAGCAACGGCGGCTCGGGCTTCTCGTACCATCGGATAGCCTGAATAATTATGTGACAGCGCAAGAACGCAGCCGCTCGACTTGGCCAAGGCAGCAAGCTGTCGCGCGCTCGCCAGATCGTTTGTCAGAGGCTTGTCGCACATGACATCCAAGCGAGCTGCAAGTGCCTGACTGGCAAATTCGAAGTGGCTGTCGTTCGGGGTCACAATGGCAACGGCATCAATCCCGTCTGCTCGCGCGCACTCTGCGGCAATCATGTCTGGGACGTGGGCATAGCCACGCGGCAGACCGATGGCCACCGCCGCCGCCAATGCCCGGTCAGGATTTGACGAAAGGACGCCGGCAACGATTTCGAAGCGATCGTCCATCCGCGCCGCCGCCTGATGCACCGGACCAATCAAGGACGTCCCACCCCCGCCGATGAGGCCAAGCCTGACACGGCGGCCGAATTGCTTTAGAGCGGTTGTCATCGGGTTTCAGCCAAGACCAAGGATCGAACGGTTGCGAGACTCATTGGTTGCGCCTTTCATGCCAGCATCGAACACGCGTGACTGCACATGAATGATGTGGTCCGTGATGAACTGAGCGCCTTCACGGGCACCGTCATCGGGATGTTTCAGACAACATTCCCATTCAAGTGATGCGTAGCCATCAAAGTCGTATTGCGCGAGTTTTGAAAAGATCGCAGAGAAATCGATGTCGCCGTCCCCGGGTGAACGGAAACGGCCAGCCCGGTCGAGCCAATCGACGAACCCCGCATAGACCCCGGTTCTCGGGCTCATGTTCCATTCCGCGTCCTTTACATGGAAGGAGTTGATGCGCTGATGGTACACGTCGATAAAGCCGGCGTAGTCGATGTGCTGCAGGAAAAGATGTGAGGGATCGTACAGGATTGCGACCCGCGCGTGATTGCCTGTCGCGGCGAGGAAGCGCTCGAACGAAGCGCCGTCGTGCACATCTTCGCCCGGATGCAACTCATAGCCAACCGAAGCACCAACCGCGTCGAAGGCGTTGAGGATCGGTTTCCAACGCCGCCCCAATTCCGCGAATGCTTCGGCCACAAGGCCGTCGGGCCGAGGCGGATAAGGATACAGGAATGGCCAAGCCAGCCCACCTGACATGGTCACATGGCGCGTGACGCCGAGCCGCTGCGTTGCGCGGGCCGCTTTCATCAACTGATCGATGGCCCACGCCATGCGTGACGTCGGGTTACCCCTCGCGTGTAGTGGCAGGAACACGTCGATGATTTCGCCGTAGACGGGGTGTGCACCCAAAACGTGGCCGGCTCGATGCGTCGAAAGCTCGGAAATGACGAGACCAGACTGTGCGAGAACACCCTTTACTTCATCGCAATAGGCGTCGCTTGTCGCCGCACGTTCAACGTCGAAAATCGCCGGGTTGAAGATCGGCATCTGTACCGCGTTGAAGCCTTTGCCGGCGGCCCACGAAGCTAATGTTTCGAGTTTATCGAAGGGTGGCTCAGGCGCGATAAATTGTGCGAGAAATACCCCGGGGCCGTTAAGCGTACGCATGATGATCACACCGTCAGGGTTGCGAAAATTCGGACAAATGCCGTGTGGCGGCGGTGGCTTGATTCGTTTGCGGTTGTCGGGCACCGCCGTCGGGGCCTTAGGTTGCGGCACAAGGTTCTGGCAAGCCGGTCACGCCGGCATCGACGGCGAACAGGCCGCCCGCCAGCGGATGGGCTCGCAGTTCGTCATCGTTCGCACCTTCGCGAGCGGTTGTGATGTAGAGCGTGCGCAAGTCGGACCCGCCGAAAGCACACATGGTCACGCGTGGAACCGGGATCTTGACAATGCGGTCGATCTTGCCCGCCGGCGTGTAACGAATGACCGCGCCGCCCATGTAACGCGCACTCCAATAGCCTCCTTCGGCGTCAATCGCGCAACCATCGGGGCGACCGAGTTCTGCCGGCGCCCCGTCAAGCCAGAGCCGGCGGTTGGTCGCGGTTCCCGTCGCTATGTTGTAATCGAAGGTCCAGATACGGCTTGTCGGACTGTCCGCCCAATACATGATGCGATCGTCGGGGCTCCAGGCCAGCCCATTGGCGACGGTGATGCCATCGGCAACACGCGTGCAGCGGTTGGCGCCGTCGTAGCGCCAGAGGATGCCGCCTTCGCGGCCGCGTGGTTCGTACATTGAGCCCGCAAAGAAACGGCCGCGTCGGTCGCAGCGTCCGTCGTTGAAACGGTTTCCACTCATTCCGGCTTCCGGCACCGCCAGCTCCATGTAGCGTCCGCTTGCGGGATCGAACGTGCCGATCGCATGCTCCATCGCGACCAGGAGGCTGCCATTCTGGTGTAATGCGAAGCAACCGATGCGGGCTGGTGCGGCAATCGTCTCATGACTGCCGGTCGCCGGCACATAACGATGCACTGCGGCAGCCGGAATATCCGTCCACCACAGCGCTTGTGCCAACGGGTCCCATACCGGACCTTCACCCGTCCGGTTCTTAGCATCGAACACCAGATCTGCGATCATGTCATGACCTCATCCCTTGACCGCGCCCGCCGTCATTCCCTGGACGAGGTATTTGCGAACAGCGATCGATGCGACGAGAACCGGCAGCATGACCATGGTCCCGCCAGCGGCGATTTTGCCCCACTCCCAGCCCTCATAGTTCATGAAGTTCACGACTGCCACCGGCGCCGTCATGGCGTGATTGCGTGTCAGGATCAGTGCAAAGAAAAAATCGTTCCAACTATAGAGGAAACACAGGATGGCCGTTGCCGCGATGCCAGGCGCGGAGATCGGCAGAATGATCTTGGTGAAGCCGTTCCACATGCTTGCGCCGTCGATCCACGCGGCTTCCTCGAGTGAGCGCGGGCAAGCATCGAAGAACGATCGCATAAGCCAGATAACGAGCGAAATGTTGAAGGTCAGATAAATGATGATAAGCCCCAGTCGCGTATCGAGCAGGTCCATCCAGCGGTATGCCAGAAAATAGGGAATCGTAAAAGCGATTGGCGGCGCCATCCGCGAGGCAAGAATGAC
>JAYSUN010000253.1:0-4834 GCA_043719045.1 Hyphomicrobiaceae bacterium
GCCTTCATCTCGGCGACGAAGTCCATGTGCGGCGTCAGCGTGTAGAGCGCATCGCGCACCTTGCGGCCGTCGCGGCGCACCTCGATGTCGGCCATCAACAGGACGCGACGATCGACCAATTCGGCGAACACGCGCTCGACGGCCTTCAGGTTGGCGCTGATGCGGCAGTTGTGCAGCAGTCCTGAATCTCGCTCGATGGTCGAGAAAAGGATCTTGTAGGGGGAGGTCAGGTGAGCGTTGGTGTATTCGTGCGACAACCGCTTATGCAGCCACCGGGACAGGGGCGCATCGAGGCTCATGAGCACGCCGTAGTTGAACTGCCGGTACGACAGCGCGTTGATCGAGGCGCTGATCAGACCGGGCAGGCGGGCCATCCACATGGCGGCGGGATCGTCGAGCCACTCGGCACGGGTGACGCGGGTCAGATCTGACAAGACGGCATTGGTGTAGACGGTGGTCTTGGCGCCGCGGCCGGAGACGGTGACGTCGAGCACGGTCTTCGAGAGGATCTCCAACGAACGCTTGATTTCGGCGATGGAGCGCGTGCGGCCACGCTTGGCCAGTTCCACGCGAATCATGTGTAGGGTAAACCGCACCCAGCTTTCGCCACGTGCTGCATCGTGCAGCCCGAAACTCTGGTCGACAAAGATCTTGCGCAAGACTTCCTCGACCAACTCCTCGTCGGCGGAGGGGTAGACGTCGATCCACTTGCCGGCGTCGATTTCAATGCCGGCCGGCTGCAGTGTCAGCGCACAGGTCCATGTGGGCGTCTCGGATTTGGGGGCAGGGTGGTGCTCGAACACCCGCTGATAGACTGGCAACCGGCCACCGCCATCACGCGCCAACGCCTGCATGCGCGCCGAGAACGAATACTTCGGAATCGCGTCCCACAGCTCGATGGTGTTGGACAACTCGCCGTGGCCGAGAAACCGGGCGAACAGATCGTATTGAACGCTCGGCGCCACGCCGCGCCCGGCAGCCGCGCCCGCATCGACAGGCACATCACGCACACGCGCCACATCGGCGCTATCGGGCAGGCGAACAGTCACAACAGGAGGATGCCGCGATTGCTATCGTCAGTCAACGCCTTACCGCTCAGGCCCATCGTTCTGTCCACCGGGGTGATGACGCGATGCAGAGGAAGGAGACGTCGGGAGGTCGGCAAACGGCCGTGCAACCCGCAATCGCTTCCATGTCCGCTCATAGTCAATCCGCGTTCATCTTTCAGATCAGCGACGACAAAATTGATCACGCGTACGCTTCAGTCACATTCATGAACTGCAAATGGTCTCAGCGGAGCAAATCTGGCAAATAACTCAGCAATTTTCGCGCTTCGGGCCATCCCGCGTCCATGAAGCAGTCGATCATCGCGATGAGCCGGTCCCGTCGGACTGCGTCATGAAACAGATCCCTGTGGTCGGCAAGGAAACGCCCCATCAGGCGCACGAACTGGTCAACGGCCAGCGATTCGTTCGCATAGCCATGAAGTGGGCCAGCGACGAGCATCGCTGTGGCAGACAAGTCGAAGACCTTGGCAGCTTCGCCGCACAGTCGCGGTCCTGCGTACTGGCCGCGATCACCTCGACGACGAGGAGATGGCCTTCGGTATCGACGATTGCGTTTCGCTTGATACCCTTGGTTTTCTTGCCCGCGTCATAGCCGATCGGATCGATCGATGCCCCCCTTTCTCGGTCGCTCTCGCGACCTGCGTGTCGATGACGCCGGCGGTCGGATCAGCCTCACGCCCGAGGGCTTTGCGGCATTGCGCGAGCAGCGCGTCATGGATGCGATCGAGCGTGCCGTAGCGCGACCATTCCCAGAAGTGGCGGTACACGGTCGTGTGCGGCGGGAAGTCCTTCGGCAGCAGGCGCCACTGGCAGCCCGTGCGATCGATGTAACGAATAGCGTTGAAGACCTCGCGCATATCGGACTCGCGCCGCCGCCCACCCGTTTGGGCAGGCGGAATCATTGGTTCGACAATCGTCCACTCGGCGTCGGTGATGTCGCTGGGTTAACGCCCTCGCCGCGGCTTGTTTGCTTCGCGCTGCTCGTCAGTCCACATAGGCAACCTCCGAAGCGGTCGCCACAAAGAGAATCACATGTGATTCTCTCGATTCAAGAACTTTCGAGACAGGCACTAAGAAATTCGTGGTGACTGTCGTTGTGTGCTTTTTGCGTGCGCCGAGCGCGTTGTGGTCTGCATTACAAGCTCGATGCTGCTTTGCGCACCATGCAAGACACCCCCTATCGTTCTCGTTGCTGTCTAAGCCGTTTGCGAGCGTGTCGTAGGACCGTCAACAACGGTGCTTCCTTAACGGCAGGGTCTCGACTATAAGTACAAGCAGAAGGTCATTTTGGCGAAGCGGGGCGCCGCCTTCTGTTTAATTTTTTTTACCCGTTTTCTAAAAGGAAAATGCCGATGAAAACGCTTGCGTTTGCTCTCGCCCTCACCCTGGGTCTCGCTTCGACCGCTGTATTTGCTCAACAGTCGAAGAAAGCTGCCGCGACTTGCAAGTGTTCCCTGGGTTACACGTATCCGGCTGGCCATCCAAAGTGCAGTCGTTGAATGTTGAATTGTAATCGGCCAGGACCCCGAACCTAAGTCTAAAAATCTAGCACTCGTAAAGAGGCGCACATCACGGTCACTGGCTGGTTTCTCAGTCGTACCCATTCCCTAAACTTACTTCTAACAGCGCAAAATTCGGCAAAATTGGGGAGCCGTGGCTTTCGGAAGCCTAGCAGCGGCCAACGCCGCAAGTAACTGGCGGAGATAAAGCAAATCACCTTTCACCCAAATTAAGTAGATAGGTATGCTGCTCATTCACCGCCACTAAGAGCGCAGTAGGGAGTGAAGTGGGTCGCTCCCGTTTTTTTTCTCCGTTTCTGGTCGCCGCTTGCCTAATTTGAAGCGCACCAGGGCCGGGTAGACTCATGCGTACGAGCCCTGAAATTGCAGCGCACAACCAATATTGGTCGGCATGTTATGTTGCGTCGAGATAAAATATACGAGTTCACCGCCACTGGTGCCACGCTAGCGGTCACTCCGGCTAAATTTGCAGCCATTGCGTTGCTGTGGATACCCTTTTTCGGCCTAGGTTGGCATCCGGTCGAGATGGCCGCAAGCGACACTTGGGCAGCAATAGCGCCTGAACTTCGCTTATCGCGCGGCGTCGCCAGCGTTGCATTTCTTGCAATATCTGCGATCGCGATTTGCAGTATTGTGACTGTGCCGTTCCTTCGACCTGCTTATCTTCGAATAGGGCTAGTTGTCGTGCTTGCAACCGCTTTGGCGGCTGAGCGGACTATGCTGGAACTCAATGGCACATTGCTGATCCCAGACACGTTGATGATGTTGTGGCAGGAGCGGGCGTCAGCCTCCGATGCCGTACATAGTTATTGGCGCGAGATTGCGACTAATGTCTCAATCGTCGCGCTGCTGGCTACCGTGCTTGGCACCGCACCAAGACCGAATGTTTCCCTACCAAACTGGTGGGGTGCGTTTCCCATCGTTGGCGGTCTTGGCGTCGTTGCCGCAGCCATCTGGATGCATAGCGGGCCGCAACTATACCCGCCCCCGTTTGGATTGCTCGCCAGCGCTGCTAGAGTTTACGCCATCATCGACACCAAAACGGGGCGAGTGGACCCTCTGACGCAGCATGTGACAGTCGATCCGAATTCTAGTTTACTAGGACCGGTAAAGCAGCGCTTCAAGAAGATTGTCGTCGTCATGGACGAAAGTGTCCGTGGTGATCACCTAACAATAAACATGCCTGCCTTGCTTACAACTCCACATCTCGCCCGAGAGCAGCGTCTGATCAACTTTGGCGTTGCCATGGCCGGTGCCAATTGTTCGTCCAATTCACGCATGATGTTTCGCTTCGGCATGCGCCATTCTGAACTTCCGAGCAATTGGTCGGAGGCAGTGAAGAAGCCGACACTATGGCAGTTCGCGCGCAAGGCTGGATTTCAGACAGTTTACATCGACGCTTTTGCTGGACCTCTCGAACTACATAGCGGCTTTTCGCCCGTTGAGAAGAAGTTAATCGATCGGAAGATCAATGTCATAGACAGCAGAGCCTACCTCCGCGACCACCAAGCCGCCGAGCGGCTGCTGGACGTACTACGCGAACCCGGCCCAGCCTTGATCTACGTTGACAAATACGGCGTGCATTCACCCTATCATGATAAGTTTCCTCCAGACTTCCCTGTCGACAAGGCTCCGAATTCCAGTGAGCGGGAGCGGCTGATACAGCAGTACCACGCTGCCTTGCGGTGGTCAGTCGACGGCTTCTTCCAAAAGCTGCTTCCGCGTCTTGATCTCAAAGAGACACTTCTGATCTATACCTCTGATCACGGACAGAGCCTGCTCGACGGGGGCTACAAGCAAACGCACTGCAGCGGCAGTGCCAGCGTTCATGCCGGCGAGGCCTACGTGCCTTTGGTTGCCATGGCCGGCGACGCTCATTTCGGGCGCTTCCTAGCCGCTGCCGCCGCTCGCTCATACAATCGCTTCAGTCACTTCGAAATTTTCCCAACACTCCTCATTGCGATGGGGTACGATGCCAGCTTAGTCACCAACCGTTACGGTCCAAGCCTGCTCGATGTTCCCTCGGCCGAACGACGTTTTCTTGTCGGATTCCCATACTTGAAGCCGCGCATGGTCAGCGAAGCAGAGCGGGCATGGGCACTCCTGAAGGTTTCGACCGACATCGAGGCGATTGAGCGTTTCGAGGATCGGTATCGGGGAACGATTTACCAGAAGTTCGCGCGAGCGCGACTGGACACCGTCCGGGCTGTCTCCGGCGGTCTGCATTTCTCAGTGTCCGCTGATGCA
>JAYSUN010000254.1:0-4829 GCA_043719045.1 Hyphomicrobiaceae bacterium
TCGGCGAGGAAGGCAAGGGCTTCACCTATCAGATGCTACAGTTCCAGGAAGAGCGTCTTTGGGCGGGCGCGCGCGGTCTCATCGGCCTCGAACGCCTCATCGACGAAACGATCGAGTACACCCGCAACCGCGTCGCATTCGGTAAACCCATCTTGGACAACCAGGTTGTCCATTTTCGCTTGGCCGAACTCGCGACCGAAGTTGAACTGCTGCGGTCTGCGGTCTATCGCGCTTGCGATGGCTACCTCAAAGGCCAGGACGTCACCAAACTGGCGTCGATGATCAAACTGAAATCCGGCCGTCTGGGCCGCGAGGTCACCGATAGCTGTCTGCAATACTGGGGCGGTATGGGCTTCATGAACGAAACCCGCATTTCCCGCGCGTACCGGGACACGCGCCTCGGCTCCATCGGCGGCGGCGCCGACGAAATCATGCTCAACATCATCTGCAAGCTGATGGGCACATTGCCAGGTACGGGCAACAAGACGAAGCACTGAGCTATCGAAACCTAAAGGAATCGTAGGTTGACGGCGTTATGAGTTCGCAGCCCTTGGCAGCATCGACCACGACCCTCGGCGAAATCTCTGGCAAGTAAACCCAGTTGTCTGGGTTCAAGACCTTCAACAGGATCAGTGTGCCGCAGATGGCGACAAGCGATGCGAAGATGAGCATGGTGTCGCCGTCATGCCATCGGCTTGAAGCAATGCGTGTTGGTGGCGGGCGTGGCAAATTGGGCATTGAAGCGGTTGGGTCGTACATGGTGAGGGCTCCGATTTAGCCCTCTCATATTCGATCCGTTGATCCCCTTCAGCGAGCGTCGTGACACGGCGAATTCAAGCATTAGCCGCAACAACCCGCCTTGCCGTCAGCACGCGCTGCCGCTATGTGCGGTTTTGTCCGGTTTGACTCAGCCGATTCGCCTGATTGTAGCGAGACAGACAATGCCCCGTGCGACACCGATATCGTCTGACACACCGGATCCTGTTGCCATCCGGGTCCGAGAGGAAATTGCCCGCCGCCGTTTGTCACGCCAAGCCGTGGCCGATACGGCAGGGGTGAGCCTCTCGACGCTGGAAAAAGCACTCTCCGGGAGGCGGCCCTTTACGCTCGCAACCCTGGTTCGGCTTGAAACCGCATTTGGAATCGCGCTTCGGCCACACCGAATCAATGCGGACACAGCCGACACAAACGCCGGTGTCGCCCCCGACGAGTGGGGCAGTTACAGTCGCGCGGCGGTAGCTTGGCTCGAAGGTCCACACTTAACCCTCCGCCCCTCATTTGGCGAGCCAAAGGCCGTCTACGCTTACCGGACTGACATTACCTGGGATGCTGCCACCAGCCGCTTGACCTTCCGCGAAGCCGAACGCGTGGACACCGACTTCACCCAATTCGGCACCGTCGCTGTGCCACATCAATCCGGTCATATTTACCTGATCACCAATCGCCATGGGCAGCACCGGATGGTCGTGGTGTCGCGGCCAACGATCACGGGCGAGATGTTCGGTGTCCTGACCACGCTGCAAGCCGGTCGGGGCGCTCATTTATCCCCTGTAGCGGCGCCCATCGTCTTGAAACCCATTGACAAAAGCTACCGACCAGCGTTTGGAAAAATCAGCCCTTCGCACGACGCGTACGCAGGCTACGCTCGCCTTCTGCGCAAGACGACACTCGAACATTACGCCACTTTTCTGTTGCCCGGCTAATCTGCACCACAGGGCGCGCACGACCGAAATTAAGCATTGCTGCTACAATTTGACGACCCAGCTCGGAGGTCCGTTATGAGGACAGGAAACTTGCCTCGGCCAACTGATCGGCATGCGTTTTGCGTTGCTTGCTCGATGAGTGGCCGGAGCCGGCCACAGCCGTTGTGCGTTGAGTCCGCTTCATGTCCGTCGTGTCTGCCCATCAAGGTCCCCAACTTCCGGTCGTCCGTGTCGGCGGCCTACCCATCATCGCATTGTCGCGCAAAGACTGGGCCAAGAAACTGGTCGACGAGGCCGTCGAGCGCCGCGGCCGGCCGTTTGGCCCACCTCGCTTTTACACATCGGCCAACGGCAACGTCATTTCTCTCTACGCCCGCGATCCTCAGTTTCGCGATCTGGTGGATACAGCCGACGGTATTGATGCCGACGGCCAACCGGTAGTCATCGCCTCCAAACTCTTGACGCGGACTCCAATCCCTGAGCGGGCAGCCACCACTGACACCTTCCACGATATCGCCAGCGCTGGCGCCGAACTTGGGCTCAGCTACTATCTGCTCGGTGGCGAAGACCGCATCAATGCGGCAGCTGCCGCAATCGTCACACAAGCCAATCCGGGGCTGATCGTTACCGGCCGCCGCAATGGCTACTTCTTGCTTGCCGACGAAGCTGCCATCGTGGCTGAAATCAACGCCGCAAAACCCGATGTGCTGTGGGTCGGCCTCGGCGTCCCGCGTGAGCATGCTTTCATCGTCCGCAACCGGCATCGTTTAACCGGCGTCGGCGTGATCAAATCATGCGGCGGATTGTTCGATTTTGTGGCGGGCAAACACACTCGGGCTCCGAAGTGGATGCAGGATTGGTCGCTGGAGTGGCTCTATCGTCTGGCTCGTGAGCCGCGCCGGCTATTCTGGCGCTACGCCACCACAAACGTGCACTCACTGATCTTGATTGCGGCCCGGACCAGCGACTCCACCAGCTATCGCTGAGGTAGTCCCTGTCTCCTGCTGCTGGTTTTAGTCTCTAATGGCCTCAATCGCCCAAGCGAATATTCGCATCACGGATGACCTTGGCATACTTTTCGGCATCCGACGCGACCAAGGCCAGCAATTCAGCTGCATTGAGTGGGTCCATGATCTGAAAATGCTGCTTTTCAAGGGCTGCACGCACCGCCGGATCCTTCAAGGCGGTATTGAATCCAGTGACGATCTTGTCAACCACCGGTTGAGGGGTCCCGCGCGGCACTGCATAACCATACCAAGCGACCACATTGATATCTGGAAATCCGGCTTCAGTCATGGTTGGAACTTTTGGCAGCAGTGGCGACCTGTTGGTCCCAAGGATCGCGAGCGGTCTAAGCGTGCCGGCTTCGATATGCTCAGCAGCCAGCCCCGGCGACACAATCATGAATTGGACCCGGTTGGCGAGTAAGTCGAGGACGCCCGGCGGTTGCCCGCGATAGGGCACGGCCACCATCTCGACCTTGGTCGCATTGATGAAGATAGCCGTGTTCAAATGCTGCGAAGTGCCGATCCCCGGATTGGCCCAATTCAACACCCCGGGGTTCTTCTTGAGATGGTCGATAAATTCGCTGACGGAGTTGGCTGGAACGCTCGGGTTCACCACAAGGACTGACGGTGCCCATACAGCACCTCCGATGGGTACGAAACTCTTCTCGCTCCATTTGACACTGGGCTGCATCCGCGGGTTCGCCACAAGCGCTGGGCTGACGAAGGTCCACGTATAGCCATCCGGTTCTGCGCGTGACACCTGATCCCAAGCGAGATTGCCGTTGGCTCCAGGCTTTGGCTCGACAACGATCGATTGGCTCCAAGTGGAGCTGAGTCTTTCCGCGACGATCCGCGTGACAATATCGACAATGCCGCCTCCCGGGTATGGCAAGACGACATGAATGCGACGGTTCGGGAACTCGGCCTGTGCTTGTGCGGTGGTAATCGAAACTATCGTGATGCTCATGGCTGCAAGCGCTGAATTCAGTGCCCGTCGTGTCGGCTTGTTGATGTGCCGCATCATTGCCCTCGGATATAGTGGTGCCAAGTCTTCTCTTATCGTCGCCAGACCCTATCGCATGGTACAACTCGACAGTAGTCAAGGGAATTGGTAACTCTTGACACCGGGCGTCAGGCCAACCCCAGCACATCCATCATGTCAAAGCGGCCAGGCCCCTTACCACGCCCCCAGAGTGCGGCTTTGACTGCACCCTGCGCGAATAACCCGCGATCGGAAGCCTTATGCGTGATTTCCAATCGCTCGGTGTCGGACGCAAAAATCACCGTGTGTTCTCCGACGACACTGCCGCCGCGCAACGTAGCAAAACCAATGTCGCCTCGCCGGCGCGCGCCGGTATGGCCATCACGGACACGTTGCGCCACATCCCTTAAAGTTACACCGCGCCCGTCGGCCGCCGCCTCACCAAGCATCAAAGCGGTGCCAGACGGCGCGTCGACTTTCATGCGGTGATGCATCTCGACGACTTCGATGTCGAAGTCTGCATCTAGGGCTTCGGCGATCTTGCGGGTCAGCGCAGTTAACAGATTGACACCCAAGCTCATGTTGCCGGCTTGGATGATGGTGGCATGCCGGGCCGCGGCATCCAGCTTGGCGTGGTCCGCATCAGCAAGCCCTGTCGTCCCTATGACATGGACAATCCGTGCGTTGGCGGCGAGGCCGGCGAATTCAACCGTTGCCTCTGGACGTGAAAAATCGATCACAGCATCAACCCGGGCAATCGTTGCCAACGCGTCATCCGTGATCAAAATACCGAGCTTGCCGAGACCGGCCAACAAACCTGCATCCTGCCCACATGCCAGCGAACCTGGTTGCTCGATCGCACCTGCGAGCGTCACGCCGTCGGTTGCGTGCAAGGCTTTGATGAGTTCGCGGCCCATGCGGCCCGCGGCACCGGTAACTGCGATTTTCATTGGGTCAACTGCCTTTGTCATCGGATGCGCGTCTTGTGCCGTGTCGCGGTCCGCAGCGCAACAGCCTGTTGCGCAACTGAAGATCACGGTATAGCTGCCGCCAAACGATTTTCTTGAAGGGGCCGCACGATGCCGCAGGATATCACACTGACCTCAACCCAGATGGTCTCGATCGCCCGCAGCGAGA
>JAYSUN010000255.1:0-4827 GCA_043719045.1 Hyphomicrobiaceae bacterium
CGTCGTGTTCGCGATGTTGCGCGCCTACGAGTTCGCACCCTTCGGGCTGGTGTATCCCGTCATGCGTGCCATCTCCGTCATGATGGTTGTGCCTGGAGCCGCGTTTCTGTCGGGCGAGCGCATGAGCAGCTCCGGTCTCGCGGGCGTCGCCCTGATCAGCGCGGCGCTCGCGATGCTGGCCGTTGGGCAGATGGGTGGACCAAGCGACAAAGGCGGCCTGTCACGGACCAGCTGGTTGTGGATCGGGTTGGCCGGGATTGGGACTGCCGCCACCATCGTCGCCGATGCCCAGGGTGTGCGCGCATCCGGCAATGCCATCGCCTACGGCACCGCAACGGCAAGTCTCAACGCGCTGATGATGCTCTGGCGGCAACGCCATGCCGGCTTCACGCGTGCGGCCATGCGGAGTGAAAGTCTTGCCATGTTGCCGGTCGCTGCGGCAGCGGTCGTGTCATACCTGCTGATCCTCTGGGCCTTCGTCCACGTGCCGATCGCTGCCGCCGCAGCACTCCGGGACACCAGCGCCGTGTTCGCCATCCTCATCGCTATCGTCTGGCTGCGTGAGCCCATCACGCGGACGCGCCTGATGGCCGTCGTCCTTGCCGCCGCAGCCGTGCCGTTGCTGCGGTTGGGCTAAGACGCCATGACCTGAAGGACGCCTTGCGGCTCACCCGGTCCGTCGAAGCGGGCTCTACACAGCATGCCATTGCCCAAACCGGCATTAAGCGTCACAACGCCACCAAATGCTGATCCCGATACCGGAGCCGCCTGCCATGACCGCGCTGAATGCCCTGACTGCCGTTGAGGCCGCCGCCAAAATCGGGCGCGGGGAGATAACCTGCGAGGCGCTGATGCAGGCGTGCCTGGACCGGATCATGGCGCGCGAGCCTGACGTGAAGGCCTTCGCCTACATCGACCCCGCGCGCGCACTTGAACAGGCCCGCGCCGCCGATCGGGCGGGAATGGAGGGCCGCGGGATGGGCCCGCTGCACGGGGTCCCCGTCGCCATCAAAGACATCATCGACACGGCGGACATGCCGACTGAAAACGGCTCCCCGATTTTCCAGGGCCGTCGCCCGCAAGAGGACGCGGCCTGCGTTGCAGCATTACGCAAAGCCGGCGCCATTATTCTCGGCAAGACCGTGACCACGGAAATGGCGACGTTGACGCCCGGCGTCACCCGCAACCCGCACAATCTCGCACACACGCCCGGCGGGTCATCGTCGGGCTCGGCTGCAGCGGTTGCCGACGAAATGGTGCCGTTAGCCCTGGGCACACAAACCGGCGGCTCGGTCATTCGACCGGCCTCGTTCTGCGGCATCTACGGCTTTAAACCGACCTTTGGATTGATCCCGCGGCCCGGCGTGCTCGCCCAGTCGCAGACACTCGACACCATCGGGGTCTACGGTCGCTCGATTGAAGATCTGGCCCTCGTCACCGATGTCCTGGCGCACCCTGACAACCGCGACGCGGCCAGCCTCAACATCAGCCACGCCAGTCTGTTGGCCCAGGCAACAGCTGAGTGGAAACTGAAACCCATGTTCGCGTTCGTGAAGACGTGGGCATGGGAAAACGCCGATGCCGCCACCAAAGAAGCATTCGGCGAATTGGTCGAAACGCTTGGTAGCCAGGTTGAGGTGCTTGATCTTGATGAGAGCACACGCGTCGGTGCGGCGGCTCAGAAAGTGATCAACAACGCTGAACTTGCCGCTCAATTCGCGCCGCTCTTGAAGCGTCAACCCGACTTGATTTCCAAGCGCCTCACCGCGCAGATCGAAGATGGTCTGCGCCTGACGGCGTCTGAGTATCTGCAAGCACTCGAGGTTCGCAAAAACGCATACTGGGGGTTGGAGCATCTGTTTCGCGACTACGGCACGGTCCTGACACCGTCCGCGCCTGGGCCAGCGCCGAAGGGTCTGGAGACGACCGGGGTTCCCATTTTCAACGCCTACTGGACCATGATGGGCACACCGTGTGTGTCCCTGCCGCTGCTCGAGGTGGACGGGATGCCGCTCGGCGTTCAACTCGTTGGCGCCCGTCGCGACGATGGCCGGCTGTTGCGCACCGCTCGACTGCTGGTGCGCCAACTGGCGGAGTGACTGGCTGGACGAACCCATGGCAATGACAGCCCGGCGGCTGGCCGCTGAATGCGACGGACATTGCCGTGTCCCCGTAACGTGTTGTTGAAATTGGCAGGGGCGCCTGACTCCGGTCTGCCGGGTCTTCAGTGGTGGGGATCATGACCGAAAGATAGCACACGTCCGGAGCGGGCCAAATCGGGCGATTGTGGTAAATAAAATCCAGGATACGCAACTCAATGATCGCGATTTCAAGGGCTTGTAGATGCGCCGGGGAACCTGACAGGTGTTAACGGTTAAGGTTATTAGTCGACGCCGATTGGGATAGTGGTTGGCCGGAGCGCTCGCGCCGAGGCTATCGGATGCCCGCCGCAGTTTCGGTCGACGCGAGGCAAACCCGTCGGATGCTGAGGCGGCGTCGAACAATCATCGCTGCGGCAATGCTCCATAGACTGCGGCGGTTGTGCCAGGGCACAAAAGCCTCTAAAGCCACCACCAACGCATTCACGATACCGTTCAGGAGACTCCGATGTCGGTGACTAAGACCCGCGGCGCACGCTCTGCCCGCAATGTCGAAACGCAAAAGAAAAAAGCCCGTCGGGTGATCCCGCGCAAGCCCGTAACCACCTCGCTTGGCAACACCATCGGCGCCCGCACCAGCGCTAAAAAGGCGGCCGGCAAGCGCCTGCAGGCGAAGGCAAAAGCCGCTGCTGCCGCAAAGTGATTGGAGCTACTATCCGGTGGCTGCTGGATTGATTTGACAGCCGGATGCCGCAGTGGTGTCCGGTTTTTTCGTCGTCAACCCCAGACTGTCAACTCCTGAGGGTGGTGCTTGAACGTGTCGGTTTTGCGCAAAATCACGGTTTGCCAAGTCATCCCACGCATGCGCTCAGGTGGCGCAGAACTCGGCTGCCTTCAGGTTGCTGAAGCGTTGGTCAACGCCGGTCATCGTGCCATTGTCGTCTCGGCCGGTGGTCGCATGGTCGAGCAGTTGGTCGCCGTCGGCGCTGAACACATCGACATGCCCGTGGCCAGCAAGAACCCGCTCACGCTCGGCCTCAATGCCCGCAGATTGGCCCGGTTGGTCAAGTCCGAAAAGATCGACATTCTGCATGCTCGCTCGCGCGCACCGGCATGGAGTGCGGTACTGGCTGCACGGCAAACCAACACGGCCTTCGTGACCACCTATCATTCGGAGTATTCGGAACGCGGACGGCTCAAAAATCTGTACAACTCCGTCATGGCCCGCAGCGACACAGTCATCGCAGTCTCGCACTACATGGCCAAGCTGATCCGCGAACGCTACCATACGCCAGATGCGCGGATTGCCGTGATTCCACGGGCATTCGACCCTGCAAAGTTTGATACGCGCCTCGTCACGCCCGAGCGAACGGCCGCCATCCTCAGCCACTTCGGCGCTGGACCCGGCGATAAAATTGCCATGCTGGCTGGCCGCATGACCCGCCGCAAAGCGCAGGATCATTTCGTTGAAGCCCTTGGTCTTTTGAAGCAAAGAGGGCAGCCGGTCCCCCTCGCAGTCCTGGCTGGGGAAGTTGAGAAACCCGATTTCAAGGCTGAACTCGAGGCGCGTGCTGAGGTCCTGGGTGTCGCTGATCGGTTGCGGATCGTCGGTCACGTCGAGGATATGGCGGCAGCCTATACGGTGGCTTCAGTGCTGTTGAATATTTCTGAACACGAGGGGCTGCCCAGGGTCGCTCTTGAAGCGCAGGCCATGGGTTGCCCGGTCATCGTCTCAGACACAGGACCTGGGCGCGAAGTGGCTTTGACCGAGCCGGATGTGGCACCGGATGCGACCACCGGATTGCGGGTGCCTTATTCAGATCCCTCTCGATTGGCTGACGCTCTCGCGCGGATGCTCGGAAAATCCGAGACGGATCGCCTCGCCATGGCAGCTCGTGCCGCGCGTCATGTGCGAGCGAATTTCACACTGGAGCGGCTGACAACGTCGACTTTACAGGTATATGACCGCGTCTTGGAACGGCGGGCCGCGCAGAACAGTTAGACATTCCACACCATTGCACGCACAACTGCTTGACATTCCCGCAGCATGTTCCAAACCTATAACTGGCTGGAACAACGTCAGGAAACACCTTGGCGTGGCTTTGGCTATCGATCTGCAAACTGGCCTACCTCACGTGCCGTCAGACGCAGCAACCAATGGAGAACACACATTCGTAAACCCATGAAAGGTCCGCCAGAACGCGAGGCCTCCGGCCCACGGATCAACGAATTCATCCGTGTGCGAGAAGTACGATTGATTGACCAAGATGGCGCCCAGGTTGGCGTTATGGCCACCATCGACGCGCGCCAAAAAGCCACCGATGCGGGCATGGACCTGGTTGAGATCTCACCGGATGCCAACCCACCCGTGTGTAAGATCCTCGACTACGGCAAATACAAATATGAACTGCAGAAAAAAGCCGCTGAGGCGCGTAAGAATCAGAAGGTCGTCGAACTCAAGGAAATTAAGGTTCGCCCCGGAATTGACGACCATGATTACGAAGTCAAGATGCGCGCTATCAAGCGCTTTTTTGAAGAGGGTGACAAAGTCAAAGTCACCCTTCGGTTCCGTGGCCGCGAGATGGCGCACTCCAATCTCGGCATGGATGTCTTGAAGCGCATGAAGGGTGATCTCGAGGCGATCTCGAAGGTCGAGTCAGAGCCCCGCTTCGAAGGCCGTCAAATGGTGATGATTCTGGCTCCAAAGTAGCCACGGCTTGCATCACGC
>JAYSUN010000256.1:0-4818 GCA_043719045.1 Hyphomicrobiaceae bacterium
AGTTTCCTGGATTTTTCGGCCAAACTTGCGACCGCGAACCGGGTCAGCAGCGGCATCAACAAAATCAAGCAACACGCTGGCACGTTCCAGCGCGCAGAGACGCAGTTTGGAGTCCCCGCCGCGATCATCACTGCCTTTTGGGCTTTGGAAAGCGACTTCGGCGCCGGCATTGGAAAAAAACCGGTGCTGACATCGCTTGCGACCCTCGCTTGGGATTGCCGTCGGGGCGAGATGTTCCGCGAGGAATTCCACGCGGCACTCAAGATCATCGATCGAGGTGATCTGGTGCCGGCTGAGATGATGAGTTCGTGGGCAGGTGAACTCGGCCAGACCCAGTTTCTGCCGACGCATTACAGCAATCACGCGATCGACTACGACGGCGACGGGAAACGAAATCTGTTTAAGAGCGCGCCCGATATCATCGGCTCCACCGGCAACTTCATCAAGAGCCTTGGTTGGCAGAAAGGCCAGCCCTGGATCGAGGAAGTGCGCGTGCCCGCCAACATGGCATGGGAGCAGGCCGGGCTCGACGTTAAGCATCCTGTGAGTTTCTGGGCGAAGCAGGGTGTGACCAAAGCCAACGGTCAGGCGCTGGCCAGCGACACGACTCCGACGTCACTGCTGTTGCTGCAAGGTCGTGGCGGGCCGGCCTTTCTTGCCTATCCGAACTTCCAGATTTTCACCGAATGGAACCAGTCGCTCAACTATGCGACCACGGCTGCTTACCTTGCCACCCGTATCGCGGGCGGTCCTGCATTTAATCGCGGCGCATCGCCAGGTGTGCCGCTGCCGCCGGATCAGATTAAGGAGTTACAGGTTTTGTTGGCCCGTTCGGGCCAGAAAGTCGGCGAGCCCGATGGGCGACTTGGTTATGCGACCCGGCACGCCATCCGCGATGCACAGAAAAAACTGGGACTACCGGCTGACAGTTATCCGACGGCCGATCTTCTGGCGCGCCTGCGCGCAGGGCCAAGGGGGTGATACAAGTCTGCTGCGTTGTGCGTTGGTCGGAGCGAAGCGCTCGGAGTGCACTTGCCGGAATGGTCGCGGGTCTTGCGTCGCTCCAAACCTCCAAGTCAGGCCCCACTCAATACCTGATGCGCGGATCGAGCACTGTGTAGAGAATATCAATCACCAAATTGACCAGCACGTAGACGAACGAGAACATCAAGACGATACCCTGAATCACCGGATAGTCGCGCCGCAGGATCGCATCCACGGTCAATCGACCGAGGCCAGGAATCGCGAATACACTCTCGGTCACGACAGCGCCGCCGATCAACAGCGCAATGCCGATGCCGATCACGGTCACGATCGGGATCGCCGCATTCTTCAGGGCGTGCAGAAACAGGATGGTCCACTGACCGAGCCCCTTCGCTCGCGCCATGCGGATGTAATCCTGGCTCAGGACTTCGAGCATAGCGGCCCGCGTGATGCGCGCGATGAGGGCGATATAAACAAAGCCGAGCGCAATGGCCGGCAAAATGAGATTTTCAAGCCACGGCCAGAAGCCTTTGGCAAACGGCGTGTAGCCTTGGACCGGCAGCCACTCGAACTGGAGTGCAAACACATACGCCAGGACGTAGCCGACCACGAACACCGGCACCGAAAACCCGACCACCGCGAAGGCCATGACCACACGATCAATCCAGGTGCCGACCTTCCAAGCGGCCAGCACGCCCAAAGGGACTGCGACCACAATTGCAAACAGCAACGTCACGAGCATGAGCGATAGCGTCGGCTCTAAGCGCTGGCCGATCAACTGAGTGACCGGTAAGGCGGTAAACATGGATGTGCCGAGATCACCGTGCAGAATGCGCCACGACCACTCGCCGAACCGGATGTAAAATGGCCGATCAAGGCCGAGACCCTTGCGGATCTTCTCGACATCCTCCGGGCTGGCTTGATCACCCGCGATGACAGCTGCCGGATCACCTGGGGCGATGTAGAGCAGGCTGAAGACGAACAGCGCCACGATCACGACCACTGGCAGCGTCGCCAACACGCGTCTGATGATGTAGGCGAACATGCAACTGCCCCCGGTGGTTCAATGGGCCAATCAGGCAGCGCAGCACGGCATGCTGTCAAGTCTTTGCAACACCTCTGCAAGACCTCAACGCTGAGGATCGCCGATCGCGGGAACGTCCATCTCACCAGCGAGCAGCTCCGCGACATGGTGGACAGCCATCGCTGAACCCTGCCGTTTCAGTTTGCCCGCAATGTTGAGGAGGCATCCGAGATCGCCCGCCAGGACTAGACCGGGCTTGCGTGACGAGATATCGAGCAGTTGGCGTGGCTGATCTTTGATGTTGAGTTCGCGCAATCCTGAGCAACTGTCGTGATAGATCACGCGGCCAGCTTAAAAGGCATCGACGGATGTCTTGGGGACAGACATCAGGCGCCTCGTTATTCAATTTGCGTGACGATGCATTTGACGATCGGGCGCTTGCCCCATGCCCGCTCCAGTGCCGAGCGCACCGCTTTTGAGACGGATTCCTCGATCTGGTCGGGGTCCCGCTTGCGAGAATTCGGCGACGATTTCAAGGTCGCTTCAACCGCATCGAGGGCGATGTCGATCATGTCGATGCCGTCTTTGTCGGTCTGCGGAATGCCGTCGAGCACCACGTCGGGATCAGCAATCGGCTTGCCCTTGCCATCGACTACAACGGTTATAAACGCGATGCCAACAACTGCTAACTTGCGCCGCTCACGGACGGGCGCTTCGTCGGAGCCGACAAGTAAATCCCCGTCACGGAACAGGCGTCCGGTCGGCACTTCGTCGATAATCTGGGCCGGACCCGGTGCAAGTTTGACGACATCACCGACGCGCACGACCATGACCTGCGGGACGCCAGCTTCGCGGGCAAGTTTGGCATTTGCCGCCATGTGACGAGCCTCGCCATGCATCGGAATCGCCACTTTGGGGCGCGTCCAGGCATACATGTCGCGCAGTTCGTCGCGTCGTGGATGGCCGGTGACATGGACTAACGCGTCATTGTCGGTCACCAACTCGCAACCGAGTTCAATCAGCTTGTTCTGGATCCGCCCGACGACCTTCTCGTTGCCTGGAATCGTGCGTGATGAAAACACGATCATATCGCCCTTGCCGAGCTTGATGTCCGGGTGCTGATTGTCGGCGATGCGGGCCATCGCGGCACGCCCCTCGCCTTGGCTGCCAGTGCAGAGCAATAGCGCCTTTTGCGGCTCCAGATACGAGAAGTGCTGCTGGTCGTGATACTTGAAAGTTCTGGGAAGATGCCCGGTTTCAATAGCCACGCCGATCATGCGATGCATCGCGCGGCCCGAGATGACCAGGGTCCGTCCGCAAGCCTCAGCGGCCGCGGCAATGGCTTTGATCCGAGACACGTTGGAGGCAAAGATCGTCACTGCAACGGCGCGCGAGGCGCGGCTGATGATTCCGGTCAGGCTGTTCGAGACGTCGGTTTCCGACGGCGAACGGCCATCGCGCATGGCGTTGGTCGAATCGCACAGGATCGCATCGAGACCCTCATCACCCAACTGCTGCAGTCGGTTTTGGTCGGTGTCCACACCCAGATACGGAGTCCGGTCGATTTTCCAATCGCCGGTATGCAAGACACGGCCCTCGGGCGTCGTCACCAACAGGGCCTGAGGTTCTGGAATCGAATGGGCAACCGCGATAAACTCGAGATCGAAGGGGCCGATGGTGAATTTGCCGGAGGTGGGCGTTTCGTGGAATGCGATTTTGGCGCGATGGCCTTGCTCGCTTTGTTTGGCTTTCAGAAGTTGCACCACAAACGGCGTCGCATAGACCGGGCATTTCAGCCGCGGCCACAATTCGAGCACGGCGCCGATGTGATCTTCGTGGCCGTGGGTCAGGACGAGACCCGCGAGCTTGATCTGTTCGTCTTCGATGAAGCGAAGATCCGGCAGGATGACATCGACTCCAGGTTCGAAGTCGCCCTCGGGAAAGGTGATGCCGAGATCAACCATCAACCAAGTCCGGTCGTTGGCAGGCCCGGTTCCGTAGAGGTAGCAGTTCATGCCGATTTCGCCCAAGCCGCCGAGGGCGCAAAAGACGAGTTCAGGTCCGCCGGAGTCGATGCTCTTGCGTGGTTTCTTTTCGGTCTTTTGTTTGTTGTAACTTGCCATTAAATCCTGTCCCGAACCCAATTTTGCGTCATGTGCGGCCCGAAGCATCCGGTCTCATGCCGGACGCCAAAGTCACGTCACCATATGTGAAGCGGCTTGTGTCACCACTCGACCGGAGCAGCAAGAGCGCTCCGTCATCATCCAATCCACCGAACTGGCCGGCGACCGGGCCAGTTCCGGTATTGACCAGCAGCGCTTCGCCCAGGGGCCCTGCACGGTTGAGCCACGCGGTCCTGACCGCGCCGAAATTCGTTCCATTACTCCATAGGCGCAACCAATGATCGAGCCAATGGCTGATCGGTGCGACTAACTCTTCCGGAATGATGTTTTTTGCATTTGGCTGCAACGCGGCAACGGGGCGACCAAGGCCGGTCGGCGGATTTGACAGGTTAATGCCGATGCCCAGGACCGCGATCAGTTGACCGGTGGCGGGGTCGCGTGTGCTCTCCAACAGGATGCCCGCGAGTTTGGCATCGCCGATGAGCACATCATTGGGCCATTTCAATCGCATGCCGGGGATTGAAGCGCCTGCGATTGCGTTTAAGGCGTCAACGACGGCCACACCAGTGATCAGCGAAAGTTCATGCGCCACAGCCACGTCACAGCTCAGCGGCAGGATCAGGCTGCCGTAGAAATTGCCAGGTTCTGACGACCAACCGCGCCCGGATCGGCCTTTGCCAGCGGTCT
>JAYSUN010000257.1:0-4814 GCA_043719045.1 Hyphomicrobiaceae bacterium
CGTGGCCATGGCTCGAGCCTGCCAGACACAGGAAAGCCCCGTCGCTTGCTAAGAGCGAACCGGGGCTCCGGAACAGGCCCGACGTGGCCCGTCTACTTCGACGGGTCAGCTTTACCAGTCTGCCCAGCTACACCGGGCTCATCATCGAGGCCCTGAGACACGCACGGCTGCACATGCCGACATGTTCGCCCTCGTTTGGTAGGCTTTGCGATGTCTTTTGGCAGCCGAGACGAATGAAACAAAACTTGTGCTTCACTTATCCAAACTGTGGTTCCGCGGCAGAGCGGGGTTGGCGCAGAACCCGTTGACTTGAGACGGTGGAGTCATACTCCCTCCGTTAACGGAGAACGTTGCGGACACTCACCTAGGACGTACAGCAGACGTTTGCACCAAGTGCGTATCACGCGATTGGCTACCGATGATGCACCGATCCGACTTGCAGAACCGCGAGACCACACTGCGCCGAGCGCTTACGGCATAGCGCGCAATGTTTTCTGTAGCCACAACAGAAAGTTAACACTTAGTCCCGACGCACACAAGCCGGTAAGCGATCACGATTTTCGACGCCGTATTTCAGGGCACGCCAAACACCGTGCCAGCATAGCAATGGCATCCAACAAGCCACATCCCGGGCCCTGTCTGGCACCGCACTTTACCTTGCTGCGGTGATCTCGACCTCGACCTTGAACTCCGGCCGCGAAAAGCCCGATACGATAACCAACGTGGATGCAAACCCGTGCCCAGCAACATAGCGTCCGCGAACGGCGCCGTAGATCGGAAAGCTAGCGCGATCAGTCACGAAACCGTTGAACCGAACGACATGCTCAAAGCCCATCCCAGATTCGGCCAGAATGGCTTTGATGTTCTCAAAGCATAAGACACACTGCGACTCGACGTCGTCGGGAACTTGGCCGTCCAGCCCAACACCAAGTTGGCCCGAAGCCAACAGCAACTGCGCTCCGGGTGGCAGTAGAATACCATGGCTGTAAGTCGCCAACGGCGCGCGAATGCCAACGGGTGAAATGACCTGCAACTTAGACAAGTATAACTCCACAATTGGGGGGCTGGCGGGCCCGACTCAACCGGCGTATCCGAGCGGCGCCGTCGCGCTTCTCTGAAGGTTATCTGCGACAGCCGGCCAGGCGCAACTTGCCATCGCCTCGGCCAGGCCATGTGGGCTCAACCCCGTTACATCAAGACGGCGGTGCCGGTTGAGCTCTGGTCGGCCCGCATCGGTCGCAGTCGCGGTCACATCGAGCGACTGATGCATCAGTTCCAAATGGATTTCAGCCACGGCATTCCCACCGACATTCACGACCAGCGGCCAACGGATCCGACCGCTGGATTGATCCCGAGCAGCCGGCGACTTTTCAATCAGATCCGCGCCAGCCTCGATCAATGCGCCCTTCGCGATCCGAATGCCATGCTCCGCCAACCGTGCGATCTCCATCAGGGCGGTATCGCTAGCATCCAACTCAGCCTGCCGCTTTGGCGCTAACCAGGCAGCATATTCGGCCGCTGGTTTAACAGCTTTAGCGAGAGCATCCAACACGGCCGCCGCCGTGAATTGAGCTAACGGCACACTCGCGCCCGTGTTGAGCAGTGCCTGCTCGAGGGTATGGGCACGCGCTTTAAAACTGAGTTGCCCGAGTTGGCTGACTTCACCACGCAGCCAGGCCACACTCCGGCCGGCAATTGTGATGCGCCGATAAGCGCCAAAGCCCAGATTTTTGAAACTCCAACTGGCTTCGCCCGATGGGCCGATATGCAGAGCGACGCCTGCCAAAGTCTCATTCAGTTGGACAACCACAGCATCGATGTCGGGTTGCAGTGCTCGCCAACGGCTTTCAACTGAAGGCCATCGCTGGCCTTCGACTGCCCCGGCCGCAGCGTCGGATGCAGTCCCTGAACTGATGCTGGCGAGGTTCGTGCGGAGCTGATCGAAAGCTGGATTAGGCGACCCGGACGCCTGGGTTCCGACAACAGATATGGGCGTTGCCACCGATTTGGCAGCAACAGCAGCGTCAGTCCGAGACTTCGGGCCTGTCCGTTTGACAATGGTAACTTCGGCATTGTCTCCGACCTCCGAAGGTGACGCCGTGGGGGCCGCGGTCGACGATGCCAGCCGGGACACTTTGCGCGACGTCCTCAGGACCTGTTTCGGTCTCCAATAGTCCCGCAGCACGACGATCAGCCCGCCCACCACGAGCGCCAGGCTCAAGCTGACAAGGACCATGGGGCTTAGAGACATGGCTTACGTCCTTTCAACCCTGCTGCTGGCCGCTCCAACGTTATTGGGCCTTCAATTCGTCCTTCACTTCCAAGCATTTAACACCGATGAAATCGTTGATGTCTTCGACAACCGTGCCTTGCAATGCACCGAAGGTATTGTCAGCCGCGGTTGCTGACCAGAGCACGCTTTTTGCCAACAGCGGCGCATCGACTTTGCCCCAATTCATTTGCGCCTTCACGGCTTTGCCATCCCGAAACTGGACTTTCGGTGCGATCTCCATTTTAATTTGGTACTTATCGGTCTCACGGTCCAGCTCACAACTGACGCTATGCTTATCCAATGCCAACTCGTATTCCGGGACCGAGACAGCCTTAACCAAATCCGCCCGCTTAAACTTCAGGTCAGCCGTGCAACGTGCACTGCCCCAGGGCCAACTGACACCGCCTTTCGAGACCATTTTTGTCAGCTGTTCTTTGCGCCATGACTTCAGCACGCCGCAGCTGACGTCACCTTCACCCGGCGTCTTCAAGAGGAACGCCGAACACAGCGCGACTTTGCACGCCTTGCGGAGGTCCTTTTCTTTAATTTCTTCAGGCGTCAACTGAACTTCAGATTTCGGTGTGGGGGGTTGGACAGGTGCCGTCTGCGCCAGGGCCAGTGATGGCAAGAGACTGAACATGGTCGCAACAGCCAGCAGTCTGCCTTTGCACGCCAAGTGGTGAGCCAAAACATAGGTCATCGCGGTTTCCAAACTTTGAGATGTGGTTTCTGGGGACACTCATGGTAGCCAAGACTGCCGAAATTATGTCGGCATTGGTATCGAGGTCACGAACAGGCCGACACCTGCCACGCCGAGAAAGATGAGAACCAACCGGTCAAAGCGGCGGTCGTCCAAACGGGCGTAGAGTTGTTGGCCGCAGTATACGCCGGCAAATGTCCCCGGCAGAGCCAGCACCAAGGCTGATATGAACACCGACGTGACCAGTCCGCTAACGGCATTGACCACCAGCATTGCCAACAGAATTGTCAAGTTGAAGGCTTGAAAGACACCGCGGCGGCGTTCCTTGCTCCAGCCCTGGATCGCGGCCCAAATCGTCGGTGAAACCCCCGACAGTCCCGCGAGGCCACCGAGAATGCCGCCAATAAATCCAACCAACCCGTCTGCCGCACGCCCCCCTTGCCGCACGCGCAAACGACTGCCCCCAAGCAGCATGCAGACCGAGTAGATGATCAAGATCAACGCCACACACTGCTTGAATAAGCGCTGATCGATGTAAGGTAGAAGTGCTGCACCGAGCGGCACACCAGCAAGCCCGCATCCAAGCATCGGAGCCAGCGCGCGCCAATCAATCGCATGCCAGATCGTGCGCAGTGTCGTCAACTGCCCCACGACGCCGCCGGCTGCGGCCAACTGCGCGGCCAACCCGGCCGGTAAGACTTGCAGCCAGAACGGCATCGCAGTCAGACCCGTCCCAAAACCGGTCAGACCGTTGACAAACCCACCTGCAAACGCACCGATCGTAATCAGCGCGATCTGGAGATGGGTAAAAGGCTCAAGAAAAAACCACATCGACGGTTACGCCCCCCGCGGGGTTCGTTCGGTCCCGCGCCTGCATCAGCGCTGCGAGACAATTCAGCGTCGGCAGCACGCCACCAACACCGATTGTGAACACGCACGCAAGCCCGTTCACCTGCAGCACAAGGCCACGTGGCGCGCGCCGCTCACTAGCGCATGACTGCATAATACGACTGTAACGACTGGAGCCTTGAATGATAGCGCGATCGTTTGATACCACCCGCGTTTGGATCTTTGATCTCGACAACACGTTGTATCCGGCGGCTTGCAATTTGTTTGCGCAAGTCGATCACAAGATGGGTGAGTTTGTCGCGCGTTATCTGGATGTGCCCTACCCATACGCGCGCTATCTGCAAAAGGCCTACTATCGGCAGTTCGGCACCACGCTCGCTGGCATGATGAACGTGCACGGGATGCAACCCGGCCCATTCCTCGACTATGTCCACGATATCGACATCGCGCATGTCCCGGAAGACCTCCCGCTGCGCGCAGCCATCGCACAGTTGCCGGGACGCAAATTGATTTTCACCAATGGCACTGTGCGGCACGCAGAGAACGTCGCGGGCAAGCTGGGTATTCTTGATCAATTCGAAGCCATCTACGACATCGTCGCCTCAGACTATGTGCCCAAGCCGCATCGACAGCCTTACGACGCATTCGTGGCGGCGCACGGCGCTACCCCAGCGCACAGCGCAATGTTTGAAGACATGCCGCATAATCTTGAGGTCCCGCATGCGCTCGGGATGGCCACAGTGCTGGTCCATACCGCGGATGATTATGATGGACCCATCCAGCAGAAAATCCGCAGCTGGGCCCATCCACCAGCACATATTCATCACATGACGGACAACTTGACCGCCTTCCTACAAGCGGTACCCGGATAAATCGGCATCAGTGGTCGATTCGGATGCCTCGGAGTCATGGGATCTGGCGTCAAGACTAGTGGCCCGTCGCGCCAAAATTGCTGAATGGCCGCGACTTCTTTCAATTTTGGCGCGACAATAG
>JAYSUN010000258.1:0-1777 GCA_043719045.1 Hyphomicrobiaceae bacterium
GTCGACAATCGGCAAGTATGTCAGGACCTGAAGCTCATCTCTGCCAGGCCTTTGACCATGATCATGCTGGAGCCGATTGCAAAACGGAGCGCCGAAGCCCAGGCGCTGGATCGCTTGCGGACCGCCATCATGACCGGCACTTTGGCGGCTGGCGCGCGCCTGACCGAGACCGTTCTGGCCGATCAACTTGCCACCTCACGGGCGACAATCCGGACGGCTCTGCATCATCTGGTTGCCGATGTCTGGCCGTGCAAGTGCCGTACACCGGCTGGATGGTGACCAGCCTCACGTCGAACGACGCGTGGGAACTGGTGACGTTGCGGGCCAGCCTTGAAAGTTTGGCGGCATCCCTGGCGGCCAACCGCGCGACGCCCGCTGCGAAAGCCTCGTTGCAGGCAGCCTTTGATGACCTCGTGATCAGCGCTGCGTCCCACCAGACGGCACGCGCAACGTCGGCTGATTTTGCCTTTCATCGTGCGATCATTGCAGCCGCCAATCATGAGCGGTTGGCGGAACATTACCGTCGGGTGTCACAGCAAATCAGTATTGTGATCGCATCGTCCAATGCTTTGCTGTCAGACCCGATGGTGCTCGTGTCACAACACGAACCTCTGTTTCGGGCCATTGCAGGCGGTAAAGCCAAGCGCGCGTCCGGCCTCGCCCGCGAACACATTGAAGCGGAGGGGTCCAAATTGATCGCACACTTGGTCGCGGTGGAGACGCCGAAAGGCAGTGCCTCAGCCGGCCAAGTCCCTGACAAGAAGCCAAAGCCAAAGCCAAACCGATTGAAGCGTTCAACTCAATGAGGATTGCCATGTCGACAACGCAGCGCCCGCAAGCCCGCGCCACTGTTCAAGCCAACGATGAGCGTGTCATCGTTACGGAATGGCGGTTTGCGCCGGGTGCCGAAACCGGTTGGCACCGCCACGGCCATGACTATGTTGTGGTGCCCATGACAACCGGCACATTGCTGATCGAGGGTGCGGGCGGTACGACGTCACATGTGCCGCTGACCGCCGGCGTCTCTTACGCGCGCAAGATCGGTGTTGAACACAACGTGGTCAACGCCAGTCCGCATGAGTTTGTGTTCATTGAAATCGAGATCAAATAAACCTGCAGCCACCACCGCCAGATTTGCATCACAACACCCAACGGAGGACGACCCTATGGCACCGCTCGACATGAAACCGAATGAGCTTGAATCCTACTGGATGCCGTTTACGCCGAACCGCTCTTTTAAAAAGAAACCGCGCTTGTTCAGCGGCGCCAAGGATATGCATTATCTGACGCCGGATGGCCGCAAAGTGATTGACGGCTCGGCGGGCTTGTTCTGCGTCAACGCCGGCCATGGCCGCGATCGGATCACAAAAGCCATTCAACAGATGGCCGGCCAACTCGATTTCGCGCCGCCCTTCCAGTACGCGCACCCGAGCGTCTTTGAACTGTCATCCAAGCTGACGCTGATGGCTCCGGGCGATCTCGATTATTGCTTGTTTGCCAGCTCAGGCTCAGAAGCCGTCGACACCGCACTCAAAGTGGCGCTGGCCTATCACAAAGCGCGCGGGGAAGGTGCTCGCACACGCTTCATCGGTCGTGAGCGTGGCTATTCGGGCGTCAGCTTTGGCGGAATCTCCGTCGGTGGCATGGTCAACAATCGCAAGGCTTTCGGCAACATGCTGACCGGCGTCGACCATATCCCAACCACCTACAATCGCGCCAAACAGGCGTTCACCAAAGGCGAGCCGGAGTGGGGTAACGAGACGCTCGAGGAGTTGAA
>JAYSUN010000259.1:0-4798 GCA_043719045.1 Hyphomicrobiaceae bacterium
TGGCCCTCATGTCGCGCCAAAATTGAAAGAAGTCGCGGCCATTCAGCAATTTTGGCGCGACGGGCCACGAGCAACCGCACCGACCTGGTTGGGAACAGCTTCCGGTCGAGTGAGTTAGACGGCGCGGACTTCCTGTACGTCGGGGCAGAAGTGACGCAGCAGGTTCTCGATGCCACCACGAAGTGTTGCCGTTGACGATGGACAGCCCGAACAGGCGCCGCGCATATGCAGCGACACAACGCCGTCCTTGAAGCCATGAAAAACGATATCGCCGCCATCCTGGGCCACCGCCGGGCGAACACGTGTTTCCAGCAATTCTTTGATTGTGTTGACTGTTTCTTCGTCCTTGGGGTCGTATTCACCGTTTTCAGCGGTATCGCCGAGTTCGCCCGAAGCAATCACTGGCGCGCCCGACATGTAGTGTTCCATGATCGCGCCCAGGATCGCCGGTTTCATGTGCTGCCACTCGGACGGGCCTTTGGTCACTGAAATGAAGTCGCCGCCCAAAAACACGCCACGAACACCCTCGACCTCAAACAATCGGGTTGCAAGTGGGGACAATGCAGCCTCGTCAGCGCTGCGATAATCCGCAGTTCCATCGCCGAGCACCGATTTGCCGGGGATAAACTTCAACGTTGCCGGGTTTGGCGTTGGTTCGGTCTGGATGAACATCGGTCGGCTCCTTCACGTTTTCCAGGCATTCAAGCACGTGCACTGTATCAATTACGCAGTGCGGCCCGGCTGGATCTGAACTCGATCCTGAATTTAGAATAATTCTACCTGACCAGCAGTCATGGGACAAGGCGGATACCGCATCGGCAGTCGGTTTTCTGTTGTCCAGCGGGTTTGCGAGCCGAAGCGACATGTCAGTATGTAAGACCGGACTGGAAAAATTTTGACCGGTCCTGCTCGCTGACCGCGTGTCGGCACGCGCAAGCAAGACGATGCCGGCACATGACGGCACCCGCAACCGAGTGAAAAAATTCCGCGCGCCGGCATGACCAGGCGCTGCCGCCTTTTGCGCTGGATTTCATCGCGCTGTATCTGGCACGGCAGTTGCCGCTCAACTCACAAAAACCGCACCGGCTGGCCGCTGGCTGGGCTCAGCAGCGCCGCGTCCCACATCGCGCGGCGGCCGCGCACCACGGTGCCAATCGGCCAACCCTTGACCTTGACACCATCATACGGGGTCCAGGCCGCGCGGGACTGGATCCATTGATTGGTGATGGTCTCGGTTCGGTTCATGTCGACCACGGTTAAATCCGCATCATAGCCCACCGCCAACCGGCCTTTGCTCGCCAGTCCGAACAGCCGTTGTGGCCCGGCGCTGGTCATATCGACAAACCGAGCCAGCGACAGCCGACCTGCGTTGACGTGGTCCAGCATGATCGGCACCAGTGTCTGGACACCCGTCATGCCGGAATGGCTCTCGGGGTAGGGATGAGCCTTTTCCTCACGGGTGTGTGGGGCATGATCTGAGCCTAGGATGTCGATCGTGCCTTCGGCCACTGCTGCCCAAAGCGCCTGACGATGCCGGTCATCCCGTACCGGCGGGTTCATCTGTGCGTAGGTGCCGAGCCGCTGATAGCAGTCTGGCGCGACCAGGGTCAGATGATGCGGCGTCACCTCGATGCTGGCGTAAGCCTTGTGGTCGCGCAGCCAAACCGCTTCTTCTGCGGTCGAGAGGTGCAAGACGTGCACGCGCTTCCGGTATTTTTCAGCAAGCGCAACCAGAAGTTGGGTTGCAATCAGCGCCGCCGTTTCGTCCCGCCAGACCGGATGGGACGCCGGGTCACCGTACTTGCGCAAAGTTGCCCGTTCGCGCAATCGCGCTTCGTCTTCCGCGTGGAATGCGGCCCGACGCGAGATCTTTGCCATAATGCGCTCTAGAGTCGGTGCGTCTTCGACCAGCAAATCGCCCGTGCTTGCGCCCATGAAGACCTTGATCCCGGCCGAGCCTTCGAGCTGTTCCAGTGCCGGGATATCATCAACGGTTTCGCGGGTGCCGCCGACATAGAACGCAAAGTCACAGAACATCCGGTTTTTTGCACGTCTGACCTTGTCGGCCAGCGTGGCAGCTGTCGTGGTCAACGGTTTGGTGTTTGGCATCTCGAACACGGCCGTGACGCCACCCGCAACAGCTGCACGGCTACCGGTTTCGAGGTCTTCTTTTTGCTCAAGGCCCGGTTCGCGGAAATGCACCTGCGTGTCGATCACGCCGGGCAAGATGTGCAAGCCCTTGCAGTCGACGGTTTCGACCGCCTTGGAGGACCCGAGCTGGCCAATCGCGGCAATGCGGCCATCCCTGATCGCAATGTCACGCACGCCCGCGCCGTCGTGATTGACCACGGTCGCCCCGCGCAACAGGAGGTTGAAACTCATCAGCAGATCTCCGTCAGCCCAACCTGATTTGCAGCCCTGCGCCCATCAGGGGCAGCACCAGTTACATCAAGACGCTGCTGTGCGACCGACCAACCAAGTCGCGGTCATCGCCAGGAGTGCCGGCAGCGCTTGGACCAATACAATGGCCGGTTTTGCTGTCAGACCACCATAGACGCCGGCGACGACGATGCAGGCAAGCAGCACCAGCAGCATCGAGCGATTCCATGTGAATAAAGCCCACGCTATCGCGGTGGCGAACAGGCCATTGTAAAGTCCGATGTTGCCGGCCAATACGGTCGACGCTTTGGCAAACTCAGGCGACGACCCAAAACGCGCCATCACTGCGGGGTGCTGCCAATAAAACATTTCGGCCACGGCAAAACTGAAGTGCAAGGCGATGACGACCAGTGCCAAGATAAATGCAAGGATACGCATGAGGTGTCTCCGTGTGGTCTCGTGGGCGGCGCATGAGTGACATTCTCAAGTCTTCACCTTGAACAGGTCCTTCTGGTCGCTCATCTTCAGGTCGAACACATGCCAGGGCAGACCCTGTTTGGCGATCTCTTCCATGAACGGCTTTGACGACAGTTGTTCGACGTTGTAAACGCCGGGTTTGGGTCCCCAATGGCCTTGGAACAGCATCATGGCCCCGACAACAGGCGGCACGCCGGTCGTGTAGGACACCGCCTGGGCGCCGGTTTCCTTGTAACAATCGGCGTGATGGCAGACGTTATAGATCATCGTGCGTTTGGGTTTGCCGGTCTTGCCGATACCGGTGAAGTCAATTTCGCTCGGGGTGGTCACTCAGCCGCTACGGCAACCGGCTGTGACTTCAACGCATCGCGCACAGCATCCGGATTGTGCCAGATGACCGTCAGATACGCTTTCGTCGTCGAGTCAGGTTCAGACTTGCGTGTTTCCCAGTCCCGTAAGGCGTCGAGCGGAATTCGGAACTGCTCGGCAAACTCTTCCTGAGTGAGGGCAAGATGCCGGCGCAAGTGACGGGTGTGCGGACCGCGGCTCATGTTTGCCAGACGTTCTGGTGTCAGCGGTGGATTGTCTGGGTCGGCGAGTGCATTGGCGTGCGCCTCCTCATCCGTCATGGCGTCGATGCGAGCCCAGTCGGTCTGGTCCGGCGGCATGGGACGCGTCGAGCCGTCAGCCAGAACCTCGACCAGCATGCCATCCGCAAGCCGTCTAGCGATGATCGTACGTCCTTCGTTCATAGGGTTCCGCCTTTCGCGCCGAGATAATCCGACTTCGATCTCCGCGATCCGTATAGACGACAACCAGCAAAATGTCACCGATGAGGCCGATCGCGACGTATCGATCCTCGCCGTAGCCGTCCGATGTGTCGAGGTCGTCGAAAAGGAACGGGTCGTCGAACACGCGCCGCGCCGTCCAGAAATCAACATGGTGCTTGTCGAGATTGCTGGCTGCCGTTGCGTCGTCCCATTCGAAGTCGTCGTTCCTCATGGGAACTGTCCATAGGTTCACGCGCGTCTGTCACATCCGGAGGTGTGGGGCGTCACTCGCCAATAGGGACGTCCGTCAGTTGGCGCCAGATCGGTTTGCCCGAAGCTTCGAAATAGTCAGCAATCTCTAACAGGTCGGCTTCAGATCCAAGCAGAAGGCATTCATCGCACTTAAGATAGCCTTTCACTGCAAATGCGTGCACAGCCCCGCCGCCACTGATTACGATCTCGTGTCCAGCCTCCATCAATTTCGCGGCATGCCAACTTGCGACGTCCTTGTGACTGAGGATCGCGATTGTCATGCCAATCTACCTCTCAAGTCTTCACCTTGAACAGGTCCTTCTGGTCGCTCATCTTCAGGTCGATCACGTGCCAGGGCAGGCCCTGTTTCGCGATCTCGTCCATGAACGGCTTCGACGACAATTGTTCGACGTTGTAGACGCCGGGTTTGGGTCCCCAATGGCCTTGGAACAACATCATAGCGCCGACAACGGGCGGCACACCGGTCGTGTAGGACACGGCCTGGGCGCCGGTTTCCTTGTAACAATCGGCGTGATGGCAGACGTTGTAGATCATCGTTCGTTTAGCTTTGCCATTCTTGGTGCCGGTAAAGATGACGCCGATCGAGGTCTTGCCGGTGTAGTTCTTGCCGAGCGATGACGGCGGCGGCAGCAACTCCTTTAGAAACTCCATGGGGATGACCGGGTTGCCCTTGTACATGACCGGGTCAATGCGGGTCATGCCGACGTTCTGCAGGACGTCGAGGTGCTTGATGTAGTTGTCGGAGAAGGTCATCCAGAAGCGGATCTGCTTGAGGCCCTTGATGTGCTTGACGAGGCTTTCCTCTTCCTCGTGATAGATCAAATAGCTCTTGCGCGGGCCGACTTCCGGATAGTCGATCATGCAATTGATCGACAGCGCATCGATCTCGATCCACTTGC
>JAYSUN010000260.1:0-4792 GCA_043719045.1 Hyphomicrobiaceae bacterium
GGAGTTCCTCGCGTTCGCTGACGCACGGCCGGACGGTGAACGCTGGGAATTGATCGAGGGGGCAGCTGTCGTGAATGCGTCACCGACCGACTGGCATCAACGTATTGTCCAAAACATCAGCACCGCTCTTGATGCCGCCAAACTCGCTCAGGGCGCCAGCTGGACGCCGTTGCTTGGCATCGGAACGCACGTACCGGTGTCTCCGAACAGCCTGCCGCAACCCGACGTGTTCATCAAAGCCGGCCCGATGACGGGGCTACCGACGACCGATGATGCTCTGGTGCTGTTCGAAGTCTTGTCCAAGTCGAATACCAAGGCCGATCAGGCGTGGCGCAAACGCGTTTATACCAGCGTCCCGAATTGTCAGCATTACATCACCGTTTCGGCGCGCACGGCGGACGTGGTCGGCTATGACCGGGCCGACGCCTGGGCGCCCGTGCCCTTGCTCGGTTTGGCAGCAGTGCTTGAATTGCCGGCTGTCAGCGTGTCGCTGCCGCTCAGCCTGATCTATCGCTGGACACCGATCGCATGAGCAAAACCTTCTCTGCCACCGAACATGCGGCGCTCCTCGCCGTCAAAGGTGTCGGCCCAACGGTGGTCACGCGACTCGAACAGATGGGCATCACCACGCTCGAGAAACTCGCCACTCAAGACGCTTTGACCATCTGCCGCGAAGCCGCCGGCCTGACCGGTGGGACCTGCTGGAAAAACAGCCCCCTCGCCCGCAAAGCCATCATGTCTGCTATAGACGCGGCGCAACGCGCGACCGCCCGGAGCCAAGCCTGATATGTCCTACATCGCCAAACCATCCGCCTTCCACCCCGCCCTCAAGCGCAATGCGCTGGGTCTGACGCATCGGGACTACGAAGGCTCGATGTCGACCCTGTGCGCGGGTTGCGGCCACGACAGCATAACAGCTGCCATCATTGAAGCTTGCTTCGAAATGGACTTGCCCGCCCACCGCATCGCCAAAGTCTCGGGCATCGGCTGTTCGTCGAAGACGCCGACCTACTTCCTGGGCCGCTCGCATGGGTTCAACTCCGTACATGGCCGGATGCCCTCAGTGACCACAGGTGCCGCCATGGCCAACCGTGACCTCACTTACATCGGCGTCTCCGGCGATGGCGATACGGCCTCCATCGGCCTCGGTCAGTTCTGTCATGGCGTGCGTCGCCAGTTGAACATGACCTACATCGTCATGAACAACGGCTGCTACGGCCTGACCAAAGGTCAGTTCTCCGCCACCAACGACCGCGGGTCGCCGTCAAAAAAGGGTGACGCCAACCCATTCTCGGCGATTGATCTTTGTCAGCTTGCGATCCAACTCGGCGCCGGTTTCGTTGCGCGCTCGTTTTCCGGCGACAAGACCCAGTTGATCCCGCTGATCAAGGCCGCCATCAGCTATAAGGGCTTTGCGTTTCTCGATGTGATCAGCCCGTGCGTCACCTTCAACGACCACAAGGGCTCGACCAAGAGCTACAACTACGTGCGCGCCCATAACGAGGCAGTGGGCAACCCACTCGACTTCGTCGAAAGCCAAGACGAGATCACCGCCGACTACGCCGAAGGCACGTCCACAACCATCGACATGCACGACGGCTCCAAGCTGCGTCTGTACAAGCTTGACGGCGGCCATGACGCGACCAACGCCGATGATGCGATCAGCGCCATCCGCGCCAATGCCAGCAAGGGCAAAATCGCAACCGGCTTGTTGTACGTCAACGAACATCAGCAGGATCTGCACGATGTTCTCGCCACCGATCCGCGCCCGTTGAATGCCGTGCCGATGGCAGAGCTCTGCCCCGGCAACAAAGCTCTCGCCAGCATCAACGCCAAGCTGCGCTGAGGCCGCTCTCAACAATCGTCGCTCCGCAATCGGCCGTCGGACGGATCCGCAACTCACCCGCAAATTTGGCCCACTCGGCATCCCCGGCCCACTTATCTGCGCGCGTCCTCACGGCGCTGTTCTGATGGGGTGCATTGGATCGGTGGCGCTATTCTGTTGCCCTCGACTTCCTGCGCGGACAGCTTTACTGAGCGGCAGGTTTTGGCACATTGGGAGCGACACGTGGTCAAGACGGCGGCGAAGGCAAATGCTCCGGGTGTCCTCCCGTCTCAGGCCATCCAGGCCTTGATCGAGGCTGGAACCATCCGCCTCGCCCAACCACTCGGACCCAAGCAGCTACAACCTGCAAGCCTGGACTTGAGGCTCGGCGCCGTGGCCTACCGGGTCCGCGCGAGTTTCCTGCCGGGTCCTGGCGCGACGGTCGAGAGCAAGCTCGACGGGATCAAGCTCCACGAAATTGACCTCACCGGCTCGGCAGTCCTGGAAACCGGCTGCGTCTACATTGTGCCGTTGCTCGAAAGCTTGGAGTTACCAGCCCATCTTGCAGCATCGACGAACCCCAAAAGTTCCACCGGCCGCCTCGACGTGTTCACGCGGGTGATTGCCGACAGCGGTACCGCCTTTGATAAAATTCCGGCCGGTTATCAAGGCCCGCTGTACGCCGAGATTTGTCCCCAGACTTTCCCGGTCAAAGTGCGGCAGGGCTCGAACCTTTCACAGATCCGCTTTCGGACCGGGGACGCGGCCGAAACCGATGCAGCCCTGAAAGTTCTGCACGCTCGCGAAACTCTGGTCAGTGGCGGTGTCGACAACATCGACGATGGCGTGGCTCTGTCCGTCGACCTCATCGGCGACACCAGTGATCTGATCGGTTATCGGGCAAAGCGCCACACAGGTATTGTCGATGTTGATCAGATCGGCGCGTGCGCAGTGCTCGACTATTGGGAGCCGATCCTGGCTCGCGGTGCCCGGCGACTTATCTTAGACCCCGATCAATTCTACATTCTGGCGTCCAAGGAAGCGGTGCATGTGCCGCCCACGCATGCCGCTGAAATGATGCCGTTCAATCCGTTAGTGGGTGAATTTCGGGTGCATTACGCGGGCTTCATGGACCCAGGCTTCGGACACGCAGCGGCAGGCGGCGCAGGGGCGCGGGTGGTTTTAGAAGTCCGCAGCCACAAAGTCCCATTTATTCTTGACGACGGCCAGATCATCGGCCGGCTCGTGTATGAGCGGCTGACGGAGCGCCCAGACATGCTTTACGGTCAAGGCCTGGGCTCCAACTATCAGGGCCAGCACCTGAAGCTGTCCAAACATTTCAAGTGATCTGTCCACGCCATGGTCGATGCAACTCGGCAAGACGGCCGGGAACACTCACCAGCCCTTGCGGAGACCAAATAACAGCTGATGATCCGCAATCTTGGTTGAACTCCGCGTGCCATCGGCTGCAACCACATTGACGCTTGGCATGGCAAGGTAGCGATAGCCCATTTCCATGCGAACACCGGCTCCCAGGTAGTAACTGGCGCCGGCCCCAACCTGATAGACATAACCGCTGTCCTGGGCAGACAAGACAGCACTGCCGAGTGCACTCACGCCATGGCCCCTGAAGTCCGCGAGGCCGTAGCCGCCGCCGGCCATGAGATACGGCTTCAATTTGCCGCCAGTGTCAAAATCGTAAGCCAGATTGGCTGTCACAAAGTTGATACTGGTCCGACCAAAGGAGCTGCCCACGGCAGGGCCACCGCTATGCGGATAGTGCGCCTCGACATACGAGCGTGCCAGACCGGATTCAATTTCACCACGAAAGCCGCGCAAGCCCATCCGGTCAAAGGTCATGCCAGTGGCTGATGAGACCACGAAGCCCTGCTGATAGCTGGTATCGACGGAGACGGTGCCACGCAGGGCCACGTCAGTGTCGTCCAGTCGATGGAGGCCACCCCGCCACGCCGCATAGAAGTTTGATGGGGGCTCGACTGGCGTCGGGGCGTGAACATCCTTCAGCCCCCTACGCAATCGCGTTGGTTCAACGCCCAAATCGGCGGCGAACGCCGTGTGCGCACCGAAGAGCGCGAGCCAAGCTGCGGTTGTGGTCAGAAGCTTCATGTGGATCTCGCGTGCGGCTGAGCCATGGATGCCAACGCGTGACGCCGGGAGATGGCGCACGCGCCGTGCCAGCAAGCGCTAGGTGATTCGCGTAAAATGATTGGTTAACAAGATTTTCGGCAGACTTCCCGGTGGGACCGGCGCGTGCTCACATAAACTTGCACGCCAGCAGTGACTGGCGCATTCGTGAGCCATCTTGACGCCTATGGTTCGCCTCACTACTTCTCAACTGTGAGACATAACTGGGCGATTCAGGTATCTGGCGTGGGTTACGCCTGCGTCAACCGGATGAGCCCTGAGCGCCTGAAACGTCACCCTGGAGTTACGGACATGCCGTCTGCTGATACCCATATTGTCAATGATGCCGACTTCAAGAAGGTGGTGCTTGAGTCGACTGAACCGGTGCTGGTCGACTTCTTCGCGGAGTGGTGTGGACCGTGCAAAGCAATGGCACCGGCGCTCGAGCAGGTGGCAACCGAAATGAAGGGCAAGATCAAAGTTGCCAAGATCGATGTCGACCACAATCCCGCGGTGACGCAAGCCTATCGCGTTCAGGCGATGCCGACATTGATGATTTTCAAGGATGGCAAGGTTGCAGCGCAACACGTCGGCGCCATGGTGCAGAAAAAGAAGTTGGAAGACTGGATCAAAGCGTCGATTTGAGCGCGTTGGCTACGGCCAGGGCGAAGCCTTCTGTTGGAAACAAGATACCCATGGCTGTTGCCGCCTCGGCAAGGTGATGGGTATTTTTATGTGGCTGGCGGCCTTTGGTGTCCTTGTCCGTTGTCGAATAGGCCTTCGTTGACCCAATGATCTCTGGCCCTGAAACCACAACAACTG
>JAYSUN010000027.1:0-6614 GCA_043719045.1 Hyphomicrobiaceae bacterium
GGGCCGATGGCGCCGGTGACCCAGCGCATCTTGCCATCTTTCTTTTCGGCCGCATCCACGGCGTCGCGCGCCAATCTTGCAGCGGCAACGTTCATTTCAAACGACAGGCTCTCCATGCCGTAGTCGGCCATCGAGATCACCTGAGCGTTGAACGTATTGGTCTCGATGAAATCGGCGCCAGCGTTGATGTATTCCGTGTGGATATCGCGGATGATGTCCGGCTGCGACAGCACGAGCAGATCATTGTTGCCCTTGACGTCCCGGTGCCACGCCTTGAAGCGCTCGCCGCGATAGCCGGCCTCGTCCAGCTTGTAACGCTGGATCATCGTGCCCATGGCGCCATCAAGGATCAGGATTCGCTCCTGGATCGCCTTGTGCAGCGCCTTGGTCCGTTGTGCCCGGTTCAACATCTTGACATCACTCTCATGCTTCTTCGTTCAATTCAGTTACGCGACAGTCGATTTCGGCTTGCCCACCCATCTCGTGGCCTGTGCTGGCCAGCACAGCGGGACCAGACAAACGCGGCCAATGTGCATCTTGTGAGCCCTAAGGTTCACGACACACACCCACCGGGAGATCCCAAATGAAGACCTTCGGCCGTTCCCTCGTCTTGGCCCTTGCAGTTGCATCCGCCAGCGCCAGCTTCGTCACATCGGCTTCGGCTAACAGCCACGGCTACTCCTGCAAACGCTACTGCTCGTCATGGGGTTGGTGCGGCTACGGTTACAACAAATACAAGTGCTGCAAGGGTTGGGCCTGCCATTGAGTCTTGGGCACAATCGGCCCACTGCGACAAGCGAACCCTGGCGGCAGTCCTTGCCTCCGGGGTTCCGGTTAACTGGCTTTGCGCATGGCACCCTCACCGCTCGACCGCGCCCGTAGGCCCAACAGATGACACGCCGCAAAGACAAGATCAGCTCGGTTCAAAGTATAGAAATGAAACTGCCTGACACCTTCATCGACAAGATCCGCACACTGCTCGGCTGCCACCGCTGCCGCCACCAAGTGAGCCGTCTTCTCATCGTGATCGAGGCCGTCAAACTTACGCGCAAACCATGCTGGAACTGTCGTACCGGTCTTGGCGCCGAAACTCGCGACTTGCTTGAAGTTATGAATCGGCACGATGCCCGGCAGGATCGGACACCAGATACCGGCTGCTCGACAACGCTCGACAAACCGCAGGTAATGCGCGTTATCAAAGAAGAACTGTGTGATGATCCGTGTGGCGCCCGCATCCACTTTGCGCTTCAGATTGTCGATGTCGGTCTGCAGTGACGCGCTCTCCGGATGCATCTCGGGATAGCCGCCGACCGAAACTTCAAAACCGCCAACGCGATTGATGCCCTCGACCAAGTCGGCTGACGTTGCGTAGCCGCCGGGATGCGGCTCATAGCGCGAACCAATGCCGCCTTGTGGGTCGCCGCGCAGCGCAACAATGTGGCGAACGCCGGCCGCTTTGTAGCCACGAATAACCGCGTCAACCTCGTCACGCGTCGCGCCGACGCAGGTCAGGTGTGCTGCCGGCTTCATCGTGGTCTCCCGCACCAACCGCGAAACCGTGTTGTGCGTACGCTCGCGCGTTGATCCCCCGGCACCGTAGGTCACCGAGACAAATTCCGGATCGAGCGGCTCCAGGCGCCGGATGGCAGTCCAGAGCGATTCCTCCATCTTCTCAGTCTTCGGAGGAAAGAACTCGAACGACACGCGGATTTCACCGGCGCCGAGCAAGCGACTTTTGCGCTGTGTGGAGGAATTCATCAGACGCTTTCCAATTTGACTGTTGTCGTCTCAGACTTCGAGGCCGATGTGGCCGTTGCTTGCCACAACGACACCGTCAATTTGTCAGGCCCATCGCCAACCTTTGGCCGCAGATGCTTCGCGGTCACGGCGCCCAAGCCGGCATCGGCCAGCCATTGGCGCACCTGAGCGTCGGCAAAACCAAGCCGCTCATGGGCGTAGGTCTCACGCACGAATTCGAGTTCGTGCGGGGCAAAATCGACAATCAGAAGCTTGCCGCCAGGCGCCAAAATTCGCACGGCCTCATGCAGCGCCCGGACCGGATCCGACAGGAAGTGCAGGATCTGATGCATCACTACAGTGCCGGCCATAGCGTCGGCCAAGGGCACATTCAGGATATCGCTTTGCCGCACCTGAGCGTGGCCAATGCCCGCACGGTCCAATTTGCTGCGCGCGTAGGACAGCATCGCCGGGCTCAAATCAAAACCGATGCCGCGGGCATACCGATCGGCGCACAATTCAAGAATTCGCCCGGTCCCGGTTCCCAGATCAACAAGCAGGTCGCTTTTGCGCGCACCCAGGGCTGTCCGGATCGCGGCCTCGACGTCGGCTTCCGCAACGTGCAGCGAGCGGATTTTATCCCATTGCGCTGCATGCTTGGCAAAATAGGCCTGCGCCGCCGCCTCGCGGTCCCGCTTCACCGCTGCAACGCGCTGATGATCCCGTGCCAGCACCGCATCGGCTGGATCAAGCGACGCCAGAAGATGAGCGGCAACACCGCGATGTTGTCCGTCCTGCGCCAGGTGAAAGAACACCCAACTGCCCTCAGGAGCCCGCTCGACCAGACCGGCCTCAGCCAGCAGCTTCAAATGTCGGGACAACCTAGGCTGGCTTTGCCCAAGAATGCGCGTTAGATCCTTGACCGTCAGCGGGCCGGACCGAAGCAACGCCAGGATGCGCAGCCGAGTCGGCTCTGCCGCAGCCTTGAGGGCACCAACCAGCGATGATGTCGAATGCAGAACCATGGTGCGCTTACACGACGTATTGGCGAGTGGACGCTCCACCCGTAGATGTAGACATATAAGGATATCTTTATATGTCAAGAGTGAGGCAGCGGGGCAAGATGCACGGACTGACGGACCGGCCGTTGCCTTGTCTGCCGGCAAAGGGCCTTCCACTCTCGCAAGACACCATGCTGCGACCGCCACATCGCCCCACTGACGGGACCGGTCAGTCGTTTCCCAATCCGGTGTCACTCCAACGAAAATGAAACATTGAAGCTCGAATGGCCGCCTGCTAGCAAATTACCAAAGGTCGTCTCTTGGACAACACCAGCCTCTTGGACAACTCCGAGACGCGCCAACATGCGGAACCATCCGCGGTCGATCATTTGGGAGGACACACATGACCAAATCTCTTCAGACCACAGCAATGTTCTGGCGGGCATCCGCTGTGGCGCTTGGGCTTGGCATTGCATTGGCAACACCGGCTACCGCACAGGACAAGACTTTTGAATGGAAATATTCACACTGGGTGCCGGCAACACATCCCCTGCATGGCATCCTGACCGGCTGGGCCAAATCCATTGATGATGCTTCGAAGGGCACGATCAAGATCTCCATTTTCCCGGCACAGCAGTTGGGCAAGGCGCCGGATCACTATGACATGGTCCAGAAGGGGATCGCGGACGTCGCCTATGTGTCGACCGGATATCAGGCCGGCCGTATGCTCGTGACCTCGGTTGCGCAGTTGCCGTTCATGATGAGCAACGCCGAGGGTGGCTCAAAAGCGTTCGACGAATGGTATCGCCCGTATGCGGCCAAAGACCTACCCGGCGTCAAGCTCTGTTACATGTACACCCACGACGTTGCAACGCTGCACTCCAAGAAAGAGATCCGCACCCCCGACCAGATCAAGGGCATGAAGATCCGCCCGGCGCACGCCACCATGGGCAATTGGATGACGTCGCTCGGTGCCACCACAGTGCAGGTGTCTGCGCCTGAATCCCGCGAAGCACTGGAGCGCGGAGTCGCTGATGCCATCACCTTCCCGTGGGGCTCGCTGATCGCGTTCAAGATCGACGGCATCACCAAGTTTCACATTGACGAGCCGATGTATGTTGCGACGTTTGCAACCATCATCAACTCCGACAAATACGAAGCGCTGTCTGCCGACCAGAAAAAAGTCATCGATGCGCATTGCACAACGGCGTGGGCCGGTAAAACTGCCGCCGATTGGGTGAAGTGGGAAGACGATGGCCGGGTCAAGTTGAAGACTGCGGGCTCCGGCCACACCATCACCAAGTTGAGCAAGGACGAACTGGCGCTGTGGCGCAAATCGGCCGAGCCCGTCACGGCAAAATGGTTGGAAGACATGAAGGCTGCCGGTTATGAAGGCCAGAAGGTCATGGACGACTTCAAGGCCGCACTGAAAAAGTACAACGCGCTGGCTGAGTGACGGCTGGGTGCCTCCGCGCAAAGCAACAGAGATTGGGCGGATGAGGGGCAGCACCTACCAAGCGCCTGATTGAGTGGCCGACGCAAATCCGGCTGCTTGACATCGTGGGCTCCGTGGTTTGCCCCTCGCCCCCTCCGCCCCTCTCCTGCGCAAAATAGCGCAGGGGAGCGGGCAACAAATGGCTGTCCACCCCATGCTCGACCGCGCTGTGACCAGCATTGAAAAAATCGGCGGATTGTTTCTGCTGGCCGTTGCAGTCCTGACCTTTGTCATGGTCATCCTGCGCAAGTTTTTTGATACTGCCATTCCCGATTGGTTTGACTTTTCGCGCCTCATGCAAGCCATCGCCATTTCATGGGGCATTGCGGCTGCGTGTTATCGGGGCGGGCACATCCTGGTCGATCTCGTGTGGGATTTTTCGAGCCCCATCAACCGCCGCCGGATCGATGTCTTTGCCGACGTCTGCATGCTCGTTGCGATGACGGTGTTCGCGCTCTTTGCGCTGATCGCCGCCTATGAAATGCGCGGCAACAACTTGCTGACCAGCGATTTGCGCCTGCCGCAATGGGGCTTCTACATGGTCGCCGCTACCGGTATTGCCGCGGCTGCATTCATGACTGCGGTACGACTGCGCAATACCATCCGCAACCGCCCGGCCGAACCCGCTGATCCACCAGACCCGACATCAAAGGCCACGTGACCTCATGACCAACACGCTGCTTGCGACGTTCGGCTTTGTGCTCATGTTTGTGCTGATGTTGTATCGCGTGCCGATCGGCGTTGCGATGGGCATCACCGGCGTGATCGGTTTCGGACTGCATTCAGGCTTTGGCGCGGGCTTCGCATTGCTCGGACAGGTGCCGTGGTCCGTCGTCACCGACTACAATTTCTCGGTCATTCCGATGTTCGTGTTGATGGGCGCGTTTGCGTCAGCGTCAGGCATGAGCCGGGATTTGTTTCACATGGGCGAAGCCTGGTTCGGCCACCGCCGTGGTGGACTGGCCGTCGGGTCGATTGTCGCCTGTGGTGGTTTTGCCGCCATCAATGGGTCAGCCGTTGCGACGGCCGCCACCATGGCGACGGTCGCGCTGCCGGAGATGCGCAAACGCGGATATCATCCGGGCTTTGCTGCTGGCGTCGTCGCCGCAGGCGGCACCATCGGCATCATGATCCCGCCGTCCGTGATCTTTGTCTTGTATGGCATCATGACCGAGACCGACATCGCCAAGCTGTTCTTTGCCGGCATCATTCCAGGCTTGATGGCCATCGTCATGTATTCGATCACCGTGCAGATCGTCGGCATCTGGCGGCCGGATTGGATGCCGCGCGGCGACCTGTACGGCTGGCGGGCGCGCGTCAAATCCTTGTCCAACATCTGGCCGGTTGCGTTGCTATTCGTGTTCGTGCTGGGCGGCATGTACAATGGCTTCTTCACCACCACCGAAGCCGCCGGCATGGGCGCAATGGGTGCGCTGTGCCTCGGCGTCGCTCGCCGGACCCTGAACTGGCAGGGCATTATGAACAGCCTCGTCGAAGCCCTGAAGGTCACCGCGTCGATTTTTGTCGTCGTCATCGGCGCCTATCTGTTCGGCTACTTCCTGACCATTACGCAGACAACGCAGGCCGTGGTGGCGTGGCTGACCTCTCTGCCGCTCGGCCCCTACGGTATTCTCACGCTGATCCTGTTTGGATATTTCATTCTCGGCGCATTGATGGACGAGTTGGCGATGATCCTGCTGACCGTTCCGATCGTGTTTCCCGTGATGATGAAACTCGGCTTTGATCCCGTCTGGTTCGGCGTGATCATAGTCATGGCGGTGACCCTCGGCATGATTTGTCCGCCGGTCGGCATCAACGTGTTCGTCATCAACTCGATCCACCGCGACATCTCGCTGCCGAAAATCTACGCGGGCGTCATGCCGTTCATCGCCAGCGATATCATCCGCCTTGTCATCTTATGTGCGTTTCCAGCGCTGTCGTTGGCGCTGCCCAACGCCATGGACCAACCCGTCGGCGGATTTCTGCGTGCCCTGTTCGGGTTTTAGCAGTCGTCTGCTGCCTCGAGTGACCCGACCGCGCTAGCTGAGGCACGCTGCCGGACGGCGCTGATCCGGAGTGTCCGGTCTGGAATTGTTCTAAGAGTTTCCGCAGCTGGCGGAAACGGACGATGCAGCAACAGCTTGTTAAGTCTTGCAGCCCACGTTGTTCTTGGCTGAGTGGCTCCCAGGGGAAGTCGGGATTGGAACTGAGTGATTGTCCCCAACTTCATACCCAACGTCATGAAAACCGTCCGCGCTTAGAACGCATCACGAACGCTTCCGCAGTGGGCCAGGGCACGCGCTGTTGTCGGTGCACGCCGCCGGTACAGTCGGTAGGTGAGGAACAGCGGACCGGACAAAATGTGTGCGTCCCGAATTATT
>JAYSUN010000261.1:0-14264 GCA_043719045.1 Hyphomicrobiaceae bacterium
CGCGCCAGCAGATGGGGCGGGTACCCAAGCAACCCTCGGCACGCAAAGCGTCGCGATAGATAACGCGCTGATTCAAAGAGATCAATCGCACCGAAGAACGCGCTGATCCTTGCTTGGGCCGCCGCCTCCGCGGAGGTGACGACTGAGCAAGACGAGGCAGCTGAACCCGATAATTGGAAGCAGTTATTTTGCGGAGTGTGCTTAGTCCTACTGCGTCACGCCGATTTGGCTGACTGAGGCGAGCGGCGCACCTTGGCGCAGCAGGGGCATCGGTCGAGCGTCGGCGTGACGCAGTAGGACTAGCGTCGTGTCGAAAATCCGGCCTCATGCCGGCGATTTTTTACAGGTTGCATAAAGGTTATCACCTGGACGCTGCCTTGATTCTGGCGGCGCTGCGTGCGACGGGGCCGGAAGGAAGTGCCGCCGAGAGACCCGTCCATTGACCCCGACCCGACCAACCAGCGTTTCAACAACTGCGCCCCACAGTCACCAGACGCTGACCGTGGTCATTCCGATGTTGAATGAGGAAGCCGGACTGGAAGCTCTGGTCGCGCGGCTGACGCCGGTGCTGGAGTTCACAGGCTTGAATTGGGATGTTCTGTTTATCGACGACGGGTCCCGCGATCAGACCCGTGGCATCCTGAAGCGGTTAAATGCCAGCGATGCCCGCTTGAAGGCCCTGGCGCTGAGCCGCAACTTCGGCAAGGAGCGCGCGGTCGCAGCCGGCCTCGCATACGCCACAGGCGATGCCGTCGTGCTGATGGACGCCGACTTGCAGCACCCGCCTGAAATCATCCCGGAGTTCATCGCCAAATGGCGCGAGGGTTTTGATATCGTCTATGGCCAACGGGATGATCGAGACGCCGACGGCATCGCACGGCGCGCGTTTTCACGCGGCTTTTACGCGGCCTTCAAATCCATGAGCGGCACCACACTCCCGGATGGCGCGGGGGATTTCAGGTTGCTGGATCGCAAAGCTGTGACGGCGCTCAATCAGATCCAAGAGCGGGCTCGTTTCAACAAGGGACTGTATGCCTGGATCGGGTTCAAGTCCTGCGGGGTTAGTTTCCATGTGCCACCACGCTTCGACGGCTCCAAATCCCGTTTCAAGCCACGCCAGCTCTGGCGCTTTGCCATTGACGGGTTGGTCTCGTTCACAACCGTGCCGTTGCGCATCTGGTCCTACGTTGGCGTGCTCGTGTCCGGCTTGGCGTTCACTTACATCTTCGGCTTTCTCTTGAAGATGTTGATCTTCGGCGGCGGCGCGGCGGGCTTCCCGACCTTGATCATCGCCACTTTATTTCTGGGCGGCATCCAGCTGATTTCACTGGGCGTCATCGGTGAGTATCTCGGGCGGATGTACGAGGAGGTCAAAGCGCGGCCGTTGTATCTTGTCGACGAGACGATCGGGATCGACAGCACAACCGCGCAACCAACACCAACTGCGTCGCGGCCCATGCAGCAGACCGCCACATGACACCTCTGGTCCCGCCGCGGATTTTGACGGCTGATGATTATGCCATGACGGCCGGCGTTTCACGCGCCATCGAGGCGCTGGCATTGCGGCGAAAGATTTCGGCCACCAGCGCCATGACCACCGGCCCCGGCTGGCGTGCGGACGCTGTGCGGATCCGTGAGCTGCGCGGTCACGTGGCGATTGGCTTACATCTCAATCTCACCCTTGGCGCGCCGCTTGGCCCGGCGCCTACACTGGCCCCGGCCGGGACATTTTTGGAATTGCAGCCGCTCATTCAACGCGCGCTCTTGCGTCAACTCGGGATCGACGAGGTGCGCGCAGAAATCCGCCGCCAACTGGATGCGTTTGAGACAGCACTGGGCTATCCACCAGACCATGTCGACGGGCATCAGCACGTGCACGTGCTGCCGATCATTCGCGGCGCACTGCTGGATGAACTGCTCGCACGCTATCGAGCACACTTGCCGCTGGTGCGAGATCCCTCGGAACGGCTCGGCCAAATTGCCAAGCACAGTCCCGCGAAAGCCAAGGCCGTGATCGTGCGTGGGCTTGCCGGCGGTTTTCGGTCCGCCGCAGAACGTCGCGGTCTCATCGTCAATACGAGTTTTTCCGGCTTCTCAGCTTTCGATACGGAGCGACCATTCAGGGCCGAAATGGTGTTGGCCCTGGACCGTCGGCGCGACACGTCACCGCTCAAAATCGTTATGTGCCATCCCGGTTTTCCCGATGCGGAATTGGCGCGCATTGATCCGGTGGTGGCGCGACGCCAGCAAGAACACGACACACTCCTCGAGTTGTCACCGCCGGACGCGGTGATCTGGCAGCCGACAGATGTGCGTGTCGAACGCGCCGTGCCGGATTGGGCGAGCCTAGCTCGGGGGCCAGCATGACCGCGAACGATCCCGCACAACCGAGACAAAGCCGCGTGCGCCATATCGGTGGCTTTCTGGTCTCGGGTAGTCTCGCTTTCATTGCCGATGTCGGGATATCCAAAGCCTGCAACGTTGTCCTTGGCTGGCCTTGGCCGATCAGCCGATTGCTCGGCATTGCCGGCGCCATGTTCGTCGCGTGGCTGGCGCATCGGACCCTGACGTTCGCGGTCAAGACACCGCCAACACGCGCCGAGTTTACCCGCTATGTCGGCCTGGCATCGTCAACCGCTGTCCTCAACTATGTGATTTTTTTGGTCGTGCTCTGGTTCTTGCCAAGCCTCGACGGCAGCGTCGCCATCGGCATATCGTCGCTCGTCGCGATGGTTTACTCCTACGCCGGGATGCGCTTCGGCGTGTTTACCCGCAGCAATTGATGCCAGCTTTCATGGACGTGCACTATGGCCGCAAGCGATCGCAATGCGCAGATCCAAGACATCCTCCGGGCCAACCGGATCATCCCCGTCATCACCCTTGATCGCGTCGCTGATGCCGTGCCACTGGCGCGCGCTTTGGTGGCAGGCGGTATACGGGCGTTGGAAATCACGTTGCGGACGCCTGCAGCTGTCGGCGGTGCGCGGGCCATTATTGCCGAGGTGCCCGAGGCGATTGTCGGATTGGGAACTGTGTTGACGCCAGCTGATCTGGCGCTCTGCGTGGAACTCGGCGCACAGTTTGCGGTCTCGCCCGGGGCCACGCCGCGTTTGCTGGCGGCAGCTCAGACGTCGATGGTCCCGCTGCTACCCGGCATTGCAACGGCCTCGGAGCTGATGGCGGCGCTGGATCACGGCATCGAGACGGTGAAGTTTTTTCCAGCGGTGCCGGCCGGCGGTATTCCTGCTTTGAAGGCACTGGCTGGGCCGTTCCCTCAGGTGCGTTTCTGTCCGACGGGTGGCATCAGCGCAACGACGGCACCCGCGTGGTTGGCGTTGCCAAATGTGCTCGCCATCGGCGGTTCATGGTTGTGCCCGCCGGACAATATCCGCGCCGGGGATTGGGTGGGGATCACCGCCATCGCGCGCACCGCCACTGGCTTGTGAAACTGTCTCGACGGGAGAGCTGACGTGATCTCGATTGCGGCCATCGGCGAGTGCATGATTGAGCTGTCGGAGCACGCCGACGGCAGGATCACCCGGGGTTGGGGCGGCGACACGCTCAACACGGCGGTGTATCTCGCGCGGCTGGGCTTGCCTGTCGACTACATCACCGGGCTTGGCGATGATGCCTGGAGCAGTGAGATGCTGAGCGGATGGGCAGCTGAAGGCATTGGCACTTCGCGTGTCGCGCGGATGGCCGGCCGCTTGCCCGGATTGTATGTCATTCAAACCAACACCCATGGCGAGCGTCGCTTTTCATACTGGCGCGACCGGGCGCCCGCCCGTGAGATTTTCGACGGCCCGGACGCGCGCGCACTCGCGGCAAGTCTCGACCGCTACAGCCACATCTATGTTTCCGGGATCTCGCTGTCACTCTACGGCGAGGCCGGTCGCGCGGTCTTGTTTGCCGGCATCGACGCAGCGCGCGCGAGCGGTGCGCAATTTGTTTTTGACACTAACTTCCGCCTACGGGGTTGGCCTGATCGGGCTGAAGCGAAAGCCTCGTATCAACTGGCACTGCAGCGCGCCGACGTTATATTTGCGTCGACCGAAGATCTTGATGGGTTATTTGGTGGTCGCGACGTTCTGCAGCCGTATCACAGCCGAGCGGAGGTGATATTGAAACTTCCGCATCCCGCCTGTGAAGTTGTGATCGATGGCATCGCGACAGAAATCGCGGCGTTGCCCGTCGCTGATGTGGTCGATACCACGGCTGCAGGCGATAGTTTTGCCGCCGCCTTCCTCGCCGCACGGATTCGAGGAGCTGACGCCAGAACGGCGGCCTTGGCGGGACATCGCCTGGCAGGCGCCGTCGTGCAACACCGTGGCGCTATCATTCCGCGCGGGTCCATGCCCGCAATTTAAAGACTGAACCGTTGCACAACGAGCTGCATCAGATGTTACCAACGGGGATCTGCAGTGCGGCAAGCCGTGCGCCCACGCCGGCGATCGCGGCGCTGTCGGCATTGGCAAAGGCAAAGCGCAAGTAGCGGGCTTGACCCGCGCCGCCAAAGAATGTGCCGGGCAGGGCCAAGATCCCGCACTGTTCCGCCAAACGCTGGGCCACCTGCTGGGCTGCAACGCCCTCAAACGGATGTTCGACATACGCGAAGTAAGACCCGATCGAGCGGATCGTCCAGGTGTTGCATGTCCGTAGCGTCGCCTTGAAGGCGCTGGCACGCTCGACGATGACGGCGCGATTGACTTCACGCCACGCAGCCAGATTTGGAATTCCCCAAGTGAGCGCGATCTGCCCGACCCGGGGTGCGCAGATTTGCAGGCTGTCCAACACCTTGTTGATCTCGGGCATCAACGTCCTTGGCGCACGCAAGGCGCCGACACGATAACCGGGTATCGCGTAGGATTTCGAAAACGAATAGAGTTGGATGACGTTCGACGCGAGTTCAGCGTCGCCGAACAGCTGATGCGGCGGTGACCCCGGATGATCAAGAAAATCACGGTAGGTTTCGTCCAGGATCAGCCAGCACCCGGTTTCACGCGCGAGTTCCGCAAAGCCCCTGATGACCGCAGGCGGATAAATCGCACCGGTCGGATTGTTAGGGGTGACCAAGACGATCGCCCGCACCCGGCCTTTGGCGATGACGGCGCGAGCCTCTGCCACATCCGGGACAAAGCCTTGATCAGCTCGACACGGTAGCGACCGACACTCAATGCCGAACATCTGCAACGTCATCTGATGATTGAAATACCAGGGCTCCGGCAGCAAGACGGCGTCGCCAGCCTTGGCGACTGCCATCAGGGCGACGACGAACGCTTGATTGCAACCCGTTGTGATCGCAATCTCAGCCGCCGGGATGGGTGCGCCGTACACCTCAGTCATGTGTCCCGCATAGGCTTCGACCAGATCGTAGTCACCGCAGATCGCACCATAGGTCGCAGTCGCAGGATCGCGCGCGGCGGCGGCCAATCGCTCCAGCATCTCAGGCGGCGGTGGCATCCCCGGTGCTGCTTGTGACAAGCGCAACGCCGGACCATGGCCGCCCTGATAGCGTGCCAGCCAAGCACTTGCTTCTGGAATTGGTGGGGTGCCCGTGTCGATCACGTGACTGTTGGCAACGGGAACGGCGGTCATGCGAGCCTCGGGCTTGTCAAACCGCCAACATCGCCGCACAGCTGGGGCTTGGCAATGGAGTGCCGTCACGTGCTTGAGGCGAGACTGTCGATATGCCGCAACCAAACCACCCGATGAGCTTGGCCCTGGCTGAGGCGCGGGCTGCAGCCGAGCGCGGCGAAGTCCCCGTTGGAGCGGTCGTGGTCGCGGCCGATGGCCGGCTGCTGGCTCAAGCCGGCAATCGGACCCGCGAGTTGAATGATCCGACCGCGCACGCTGAAATGCTCGCCATCCGGGCGGCCTGCACAGCGCTCGGGGCGGAACGGCTTTCGGGCGCTGATGTCTACGTCACTTTGGAGCCGTGCCCGATGTGCGCGGCGGCAATTTCCTTCGCCCGGATCCGGCGGTTGTATTATGGTGCGGCGGATATCAAGGGCGGCGCCGTCGAGAACGGCGTGCGCTTGTTTAACCAGCCGAGCTGCCACCACGCACCCGAGGTTTACGGGGGACTGGCCGAGACTGAGTCCGGCGCGCTGTTGCGCGCGTTTTTCGCGGCGCGGCGCTAGACGCCTTGCCGGCATTCAGTAACTCCGACGCTGGGATAATCGGCGCAATGCCGTTGGCCCGCAACAGCGCCTCAAGTGCCTCCCAGTCGCGGATGACGGTGCGATAAATCCACCGATAGCCGTAGCTCGTCTCAGCCAATGCAATCGCTCGATCACGGCCGACGAATTCAGATACGACGGCCAACTCCAGCCAATTGACGACCAGATGAGCGTAGGTTTGATCGTAATTCCGCGCGCCCTCCGGCAGGTGAATCGGCGCCTGCGGGTAACGGCGCACCAACTCGTCAAACATCGGCTCGATCGGATCTGCATCGATGCCACCGAGATGATACAGGTACCAATGCATCTGCTCGTGCAGATACGCGGCCAAGAGATGGTCTTCGGTCTCGGTGAAGCGGGTGCCAAGCGTTAGGATTGGATGCGAATAGGTTTTGCTCGCGGGCACGATGCGGATCAACTTGGTGTATTCGTAACGCGCCAAGTCGTGCCGGCGACGCAGAGCCACGAGCCAACTTTGCACGCGCTCGGCTTCTCTTGCCGCCACGTCCAGATCGATGTCGATCCGCAACGCGTCGGTTGTTGCCGTGTGAACGGTTGCTCTCAGATTACGGGCCAAACGGGTCTCAGGATTCTAATGTCAGACCCCCTGGTCCCGACCTCGCTCGCGTGTAGCATTCGAGGCAAGGTTGGCCAGCCCCTTTTTGTGTGCCTGGGGACAAAAGTTGCATCACCTCGATTGGTGAGCCTGATACCAGCCCGCAGAAATCATGACTATTTCCTCTTGGGGCTGCGGGCTGGTATTCTCTTGTCTTGGCGCGCGGCCACACGGCCAGCCCCGCGCGCGTATACCATTCCGCACCAGTCAGTGTTTGTGCGGATTGGTTTAATACCTCACGCACCATCCCGGCCGGGACTTTCTCACCCGCGCGCTGTCGCCGCGAAACGGACCTACAGTTTGGTCGGAAAAACCTTAGCGCCCCTCGATGGCATAGACCCGTGCGGGCGCGCCATCGGCGCCGGGAATCTTGAGCGGGGCCGCCGACAACAACACTTGCGACGCCCGCAACTCAGCAGTATTGCACACGTACTCGATCATGGTCACACCGGCCCGCAGCAACACGTCATGCGTGACGTGTTCGACCAACGGCCGCGCCTCACCTTTGAGAAGTAGGCGGATGGTGTAGTCCTGCGGAAAATCGTAGGCGACGGTGGTGATGCCACTGGTCTTGAGCCACTCGGCAGCAGCGCGCGTCAGGTAAGGCGCATCGAGCCAGAAGTCAGTTGTAAACGGTGATCGTTGCCGATCCCAGCCGGTCTTGAACAGCGCCATACCGCCGGGTTTCAAATGTGTGGCGCGCGGCGCTAGTCGTTCCGTTCCAATAGCTTCGTTCGGCGTGATGTCCATCAGATCGATAACCGAACAATCACCCACGACGGCTTCAAGCGGTGTCGCCTCGATGGTTGCGCCGTCCAGGAACATGTGACGACGCGCGTCGACATGGGTGAACGCGTGGCACGACACCTTGACGGTGGTGACTTGCGCTAAGTCACCCTGCGCTATGTCGCCCCGGAATTCAACCTCGGTCTTCCAGCGTGGATGATCCACCCGGATCGGCATCGACAGATCGACTATACGCATCGCTCTGGCTCCGTGCTTCCACGCTGTGTGCGTGCACCGGGAAATTTAGCAGACGACTGATGCTGCGTCAGCGTTTCGTTGGCCGCCGCCACCGCCAGTTGGCTGATCACCGCGTGCACCTGCCATTTAATGCGCAAACAAAACTGGCAATTCAGCTTTGCTCAAAATGGTGCTTGTCGCGCCGCCAAAAATCATCTGACGCAGGCGACTTTGGGTGTACGCACCCTTGAGCAGTAGATCGGCACCGAAAGTCCTCGCCTCGGCCAGAATCGCATCGCCGGGATTGCGGCCCTGCAACGGGACCGTCTTTTCGGTCGCCGTAATGCCATGCGCCGCCAGATGGCCCAGCGCATCGCGCGCACTCGGGCCCGGAACGGTATTGCCCTCAACGGTCAGAAACTGGACCCTTTTGGCTTTGACCAACAGCGGCATCGCCAACGCGATAGTACGAGCCGTTTCAGTCGAGCAGTTCCAATGGATCAGGACCGTTGTGCCAAACGTGGTACCGGCCCGCGGCGGCGCCATCAAGACCGGGCGACCACTATCAAAAAGGGCCGCCTCAAAGGCGGTCATGCGGCTGCCTCTGCCGCCGGGACGGGCCAAGACGGTGATATCGTACAGTCGTCCGAGGCTACCGAGCGCACTATCCTCGACCGCATTGCCACCGCGCCAGCGAAACTGCGGACCGCCAGGATGTTGCGTCGCGTAGGCGTCGAATGCCGACCGTGCTTGCCGAACATAATGGGCCTCGTCCCAATCCGTTGGCGGAATCGACACGGCAACTATGGGATCGGGCGCCACAATCTCGGCAAACGCAGGCCGGAGCGCCACACCGTCAATGGTCGAGTCAAACAGTTTGCCGAGTTGATGCGCGGTATCAAGCGCCGCTGGCATCATCTCGCCGGTATCGGCCGGCAGCAGGATGCACTTCATGAGAAGCTCCCTTTTGTTGCATAGGCTCTATGATATTCCAGCATATCAGAGATGGGAGGTGTTGCCCATGTGGACAAGAGAAGCGTTTGCAGTGGGCGGCGTTCGTTTCTATGACACCTCAGCTGACTCAAGCTGCCGGAGCTGTCTGTGCCCAATCCAGTCCTTGTCGAACTCATCCGCGGCGGTCTGGTCGAGAGTGTCCACACCGGCGCTTTCGCACTGCTGCGCCCGAACGGAGAGGTGGCCATCAGTACTGGGGATATCACACGCCCCGTGTTTCCCCGATCGGCGGTCAAGGCTTTCCAGGCGCTCCCCCTGATTGAATCAGGCGCCGCCGATCATTTTGGTTTCGGGGATGCGGAAATCGCGATTGCCTGTGCGTCGCATTCGGGGACACCCGAGCATACGGCCATGGCCCAAAGTATGCTTGCGCGCGCTGGTTTGACGGTGACAGCCCTTGCGTGCGGCGCCCATGATCCCATGTCTGAACGATCCGCGAAGGAGATGTTCAAGGCGGGTCTCCAAGCCACGGCGTTGCACAACAATTGTTCCGGCAAACACTCCGGTATGGTCTGCACCTGCCGGCATTGCGGCGATCCGGTCGCGGGCTATCTCGACGTCAGGCACCCGCATCAACTGCGCATCGCCCGAGTCTTCCACGACTTCTGCGGCGACGGCTTTGATGCCAAACGCTTTGGCATCGACGGCTGTTCGGCACCGAATTGGGCCATCCCCCTCAAGCACCTCGCGCAGGCATTCGCGGTATTTATCACGGGACATGGCCTCAGTGCCGACCGCCGACGAGCCACCGAGCGCATTGCGACAGCCTGCATGAGACGGCCGGATATGGTCGCCGGCCCTGGCCGCCTTGATACCACGGCGATGACCGCCTTGCCGGGCAAGGTCATTATGAAAACCGGGGCTGAAGGCGTCTACTGCGGCGCGCTTCCTGAACACGGTCTTGGCTTTGCGCTGAAAATTGATGACGGCAACAAGCGCGCAGCCGAAGCGATCGTCGCCGATCTGTTGTCGCGGCTGTATCCAACGGCTGGCAACTTCGGTGCCATCGGTGCAACCAAGAACTGGGTTGGAATCGAAACTGGAATGACGCGGCTCAGCGACGCTATGGACCACGTTCTATCGCGAACAATCTGACATCCGCGTTGCTCCCGGCAAGGTCTCGTGATGCAACGCGCCGACCCACCCGTCGGCCCGCCTCAAGACTTGTTGATGCTCGATATCCGATCGATCAGCCGGTTCTTGCGGGCTGGGGTACCGCTAGCTCCGCTCGCATCGGATTGTGCGTCGGATGGTGCGTCGACAGCCCCATTTGCCGCCGGCTGGTCCGAGCTGACGGACGTCTCCGGCATCATGACCGAGGCAGAAATCGGAACCACAATTGCGGCGGCGGAGACTCCCGCCTCAGGGACCTTACCTGATGATTTGTCTGCCACAGCCTTGTCGGCTGCCGCCGTCGATGCTGCGTCGGCCGCCTGGCTGTTTGCTGGGGTCCGCGTTTGCGCCACCCGTTCGGCCAACGTGAGTTTATTACCTTGCGTCACCGGCCGGCGCGTTTGCCCGGTTGCGGGCAAAGTTCCAGCGCCAAGTCTGCGCATCTGTTCCATAAAATGTGCGCCCTGCAGCGCCAATCGCTCATTGGCTGCTGCGAGTTCAGCCCGCAACCGCTTGACAGATTCGCCGCTCTGGGCGGCTTGAGCCTGCGCCGCGTTGAGACGGGCTTTCAACGCAATCTTACTATCTCTGAGGCCCGTGCCTTCAGCCTCGGAACCGGCCTTGAAGACCTGCAGCTCGGCGCGCAACCGCGCAATCTCATTGGCCTGATCATCCAGCTTGCCCCGCAGCGCCAGCATGTCGCGACCAAGTCTGCCGCCTTGGTCATCCGAACCCGTCGTCACAACCGACAAAGCGGTGCCGCCGACGAGAACGGTCGCACCATTCGCCGATACGCCGATGGCCGAGGCCCGATCTGCTTGGTGTCCGTTCAAAGAGCCGCCATTCTGCATGGGCGTATTCAGCGCCGGTGCGTGGCCAGAATTGCTCAATGACATCAATGCACCGCGGCCGGATTGCGCCTGCAGACGGCCGATCAAACCAGCCTGTTCGCGGGTTTTGCTGCGTAAAGCCTCGATTTCGGCTCGCAGCGCCAATTCGCCCTCGAAACTTGGATCAACCAACACCTGCTGATTCCGCGCCCCGCGAACCGTGAGGGCATTGGTCATGCGCTCCAACTCTGAGTTCTGCTGAGCATTGATCGACCGAGCCTCATCCAAGGCCAAATTTTGCCGCCGGGTCGATTGGGTGAGTTCAGCAATCTCGCGATCCCGGTTGAAGAGGATGGTTTTGGCCTCATTGAGCCGAGCTTCAACCTTCGGCAACCGGTCTGCCACCGTTTGCTCGAGAACATGCCGGGCATTGACGTTCTCATCGACGGTCGACAGGAGCCGCGCCTGTTCCTGCTCCAATTGCGAAATGACGCCATCGCGGCGATTGATCTCGATCAACTGGCGGGCGCGCTGGAGATTGGCTTGCTCAGCTTTGGTTTCAAGACGATGGACCCGAATCGCGTACTCAGCACGCAAGCGGTCCTTGTCGGCTCGGATCTCAGCGTCCGAGAGGGGAAGTTGTTCCTTGAGACGCCGCGTAGTCAGGCGCACGGCCCGGTTCCAGAATGCCGGAGCAACCACGAGGCCGACCAACGCCGCGGACAAAAAACCGAGCGCAACCAGCATGATGGACTGGATCGATATCACGTCAGTCCTGCCCTCGCCTCGTTGCAGCCCACCGATGCTGCGTCTGGATCCGGGCCAATGGAGCGGACCTCGCGCCACCCTGTCCCGTCCGCCTCACTCACACCGCCACCGACGCAGATCTGGAATCTCTGTACGATATGCCAACGCTCCTTGCACGCAAAAACCCATGGCTGCCTCGCCGCTGCAGACGAGTGTTTCCCGGGCGCCTCAGGTGCGGCGGCTACCGTCGCTCTGCTGCATCAAAATGGGTTCCATGTCGGCTTAGACGTATACTTGAGATAACCAACGTTGGCTCCCAATCGGAGTCCAACGCCTGAGCGGATCGGTGCGAGGACAACGTGATCCTTGGAGAGGAACGTCACGCCGACGCCACCAATAACATAGGCCGACCCGTCGATGCCACCGAAGCGGTCATAAATGTCGCCGACGTCGCGCATGTTGTAAACCAACACCATGACCTTGGAGCCTTCTGCTCCGGCGTCAAAACCGAGCGATGGTCCCTGCCAGTAGATATTATGAACGCCCGCGTCTTTGGTATAAAGGCGTCCCTGTCCGTAGCGCAGGCCGGCAACGAATGCGCCGCCAGCCTCTTCGCCGAGAATGTAACCGTTCGGGCGGCCCTTCTTGCGATAGGTATGTTCGATGACGCTGGCCAGACCCTGGCTGATCGAGCCAAAGAAACCGTGTCCGGCGTTCGTGATCTCGTCGGTTGAATAGGTGTTGCCCTGACGATACTCGCCGGGTGGCTGCTGTCCCGAACGATAGGGCGCGCCGCGTCCCGGCGGTTCGTCATCATAGGCTTGGGGCGCTGAATAAGGTTGCCCAAAGCCCTCGTTGCCGGCTGCCACTCCACCACGGACCGGCGGGCGATAGACGTCAGCGCTGCCATAGGTCGGGGCTGCGTAAACAGGTCCACCAGCACCACCGCGCTGGCTCTGATACGGCGGATTGTAGGGCTCTGGTTGGGTCCCGTAACCCTGACTGTAGTTTGGTCCCTGGCTGTAAGTTGGCCCCTGGCCGTAAACTGGTGCGGACTGCGGCGAATAAGTCGGTGCCCCACTGTAGGATGGCGACGGGAGCGGGGTGCCGCCAGACGGATTGCCATAGCTCTGCGGGCCGGCATAATTCTGGCCCGGTTCGGCTTGTCCCGAACCACCAAAAACGCCAAGTCCGGCTTGATCGGGCCCCGGACGATAAGCATCGTTGACCCGCGCCCGTGTCCGAGCGGGCCGTGGCTCCTCCGCCACCGGATATTGCTGTTGTGCATACGTCGGGGATGTCTGGGTGAGCAGCGCGAGGCTCATTGCCGACAGTGCAAAGGCTGTGACTTGTTTCAACATTGCCGCTTCGGCCTCGTATCAGCAGTGGTGATGGATCAAGTATCCAACCGCCGGTTCAAGATGTTTGGCCTACTGTGCCGCTGAACCACCAAAAGGCACAGCGTGGCACGATTCGCAGACCTGCTTCATCAAGCATTCCGCGGGAAGTGTTACCAAAGTATGGCTATGCCTGGGCCGAATGTGGCTTTTTTTACACTCTTGTTGGGGCGGCGGGCAGGTTGCGGCAGCGGCCATGGAGCTGCGGCAGGTAGCGACGTTGCAGCCATTCCCGTGTCCCCGCCAATTCAGCGAAAAGAAAAATACGAAGCGATAACCATTGCCCACTGGACCATTATTGGTGCAACATAAAACACTGGGTGCAGCCAAAGAACACCCATGAGGAGGAACATCAATGAAGCGTTTTGCATTCACGACCGCTGCCGCTATTTCTGCACTCGCACTCAGCGTCGGCATGGCCGCGGCCCAAACCAAAGTTACCAATCAAGGCATCTCCGCTAACGAGATTGTCATCGGCACGCACCAGGATTTGTCGGGTCCAATCAAAGGTTGGGGCACCAGTGTTGCCAACGGCATGAGACTCGCAGTCGAAGAGGTCAACGCGGCGGGCGGCGTGCATGGCCGCAAGTTCAAGCTGATCCTTGAGGACTCGGGCTACGACCCCAAGAAAGCTGTGCTCGCCACCCAAAAGATGATCGAGAAAGACCAGATCTTCGTCAACCTCGGTTCGATGGGTTCACCGACTGTGATCGCGGCCCAGGACATCACACTTGATGCTGGCGTGCCGCAGTTGTTTCCACTGACAGCCGCTGAGTTCACCTTCAAGTTCGACCCAAGCAAGCCTCAGGAACGTCTGAAGTTCAACAACCTGCTGCCGTACGTCGAAAGTACTCAGCTGGCGACGCAATACATGATCGCCGAAAAGAAAGTCACCAAGGCTTGCATCTTGTATCAGGATGACGAATACGGCAAAAATGTCTTCGACGGCTTCACTGCCGCCCTGAAGTCAGCCAAGCTGGAAGCAGCTTCAGTGACGACTTACAAGCGCGGCACCTCAGACTTCTCAGCGCCAGTCGCCAAGATGAAATCTGACGGTTGCCAGTTGGTGGTGCTCGGCGCGGTCATCCGCGAACCGATCGGCGCTATGGGCGAAGCCAAAAAACTTGGCTGGGACGCGCTGTGGCTTGGTGCAACGCCGGTCAACGTGCTGGAAGTGCCGGCACTCGGCAAAGAGGTCGTCGAAGGCCTGTACTCTGCCGGTGGCTTCGAAATCCCGTACGAAGATACCGCCAAGGGCAAAATTGCCGAATGGCTGGCGGCATTTCGCAAGATGCACAATAGCGCTGCAAACTCGCAGGCCATTATCGGCTACAATGCCGTTATGACGCTGGCACACTTCACCAAACTTGCTGGCAAGGAACTGACCGGCCAGAAGCTACTCGAT